>NZ_JBHUQX010000177.1:0-17933 GCF_042674225.1 Streptomyces sp. NPDC056948 | reverse complement strand
GGCGGGATCCGTTCGGTGACTTCGTGCGGACGGCGCTGGAGGGGTACGGGGTCGACAGCCGCTTCGTGGGGGTGTCGGGGATCGCGCCGACGCCGGTGACGTTCTGCGAGATCTTCCCGCCGGACGACTTCCCGTTGTACTTCTACCGGCTGCCCAAGGCCCCGGACCTGGACCTTCAGGCGGATGAGCTGGATCTGGGAGCCGTGCGCGAGGCGCGCGTCTTCTGGGTCACCGGGACGGGGCTGAGCGAGGAGCCCAGCCGGGCTGCGACGCTGGCCGCGCTGGCGCACCGGGCCAAGGCCGGGACGACGGTGTTCGACCTGGACTGGCGGCCGATGTTCTGGGCCGACCCCGCCCGGGCGCGGGCCGGTTACGCCGAGGCGCTGCGCCACACCACGGTGGCCGTCGGCAATCTCGACGAGTGCGAGGTGGCCACGGGCGAGCGTGAGCCGTACGCCGCCGCGAAGGCGCTGCTCGCGGCCGGTGTGGAGTTGGCGGTGGTCAAGCAGGGCCCCAAGGGGGTGCTGGCCATGGACCGTGATGGCTCGGTCGCCGAGATTCCGCCCGTCCCCGTGGACGTGGTCAACGGCCTTGGTGCGGGCGACGCGTTCGGGGGCGCGCTGTGTCACGGGCTGCTGTCCGGCTGGGACACCCGGCGGACGGTGTCGTTCGCCAACGCCGCCGGCGCGATCGTGGCCGGGCGGTTGTCGTGCTCCGACGCGATGCCGACGGAGACCGAGGTCGACGCCAAGCTGCGCGAGGTGAGCCATGCCGTCTGAGAAGATCTCCCGCATCGTCGACGCCCGGGTGAACGATCCCGGGGCGGTTTCGGCGGCGGCCGTGCGGCGGGTGAAGGCCGCCTCGCTGCTCGGTGAGCACGGCAAGGCGATGATCATCGCCGCCGACCATCCGGCGCGGGGTGCCAACGGAGTGGGCGGCGACGCGAACGCCATGGCGGATCGCTTCGAGCTGCTGGACCGGCTGTGCGTGGCTCTCGAACGGCCGGGGGTGACCGGGGTCCTGGGCACCGCCGACATCCTGGAAGACCTGCTGCTGCTCGGGGTGCTGGACGGCAAGAGCGTCTTCGGGTCGATGAACCGGGCCGGGCTCGCCGGGTCGGTCTTCGAGATCGACGACCGGTTCACCGGGTACGACGCCGAGACGGTCGCCGCGATGGGCTTCGACGGCGGCAAGATGCTCACCCGGATCGCGCTGTCCGACCCGGCGACGCCGTCCGTCCTGGAGAACACCGCGCGTGCGGTGAACGAGCTCAATGACCGTCAGCTCATCGCGATGGTCGAGCCGTTCATGTCGGAGTGGCAGGACGGGAGGATCCGCAACGACCTGTCGACCGACGCGGTGATCAAGTCGGTGACCATCGCCTCGGGGCTCGGCCGGCGTACCGCCTACACATGGCTGAAGCTGCCGGTCGTCGACGGCATGGAGCGCGTCCTCGCCTCCTCGACACTGCCGGCGCTGCTGCTGGGCGGCGAGGTCAAAGACGCCGACGCGGCCTTCGCGTCCTGGGGCAAGGCGCTCAAGCGGCCCACCGCGCAGGGCCTGGTCGTGGGCCGCTCCCTGCTCTATCCCTCCAACGGCGATGTCGCCGGTGCCGTGGACCGGGCGGTGAGCCTCCTGTGAGCGACAAGTACCACCTGCCTGCGGGGACTTCGGCAGCAGGCCCCTACGACCTCCTGGTCACGCCGGAGTCGGCGGGCTGGGGCCATACCGGGCTCAGGATCCTGACCCTGGAGCCGGGCGAGGCGCACACCCTGTCCACCGGGGACTCCGAGTTCCTGGTCCTGCCGATGACGGGCTCCTGCACCGTCACCACGGACGGCAGGGCCTTCGAACTCACCGGCCGGACAGGCGTGTTCGCCTCGGTCACCGACTTCGCGTACCTCCCGCGCGAGTCGGAGGCCCGGATCAGCAGCGCATCCGGGGGAAGGTTCGCGCTGCCCTCCGCCCGTACCGAGCGGGGAGGTCACTCGGCTCGGTACGGGCGCAAGGAGGACGTGCCCGTCGAACTGCGGGGCGCCGGTGCGTGCTCGCGACAGGTCAACAACTACTGCCTGCCCGGCACCTTCGACGCCGGGCAACTACTGGTGTGCGAGGTGCTCACGCCCGGCGGCAACTGGTCCTCCTACCCGCCGCACAAGCACGACGAGGCCCGTCCGGGCGAGGAGTCGGAGCTGGAGGAGATCTACCACTTCGAGGTGTCCGGCGGCGAAGACGCCTTCGGCTTTCAGCGGGTGTACGGCACGCCGGACCGGCCCATCGATGTCCTGGCCGAGATCCGCTCGGGCGACACCGTTCTCATCCCGCACGGCTGGCACGGCCCCTCCATCGCCGCGCCCGGCTACGACCTCTACTACCTCAACGTCATGGCCGGCCCCGGCCAGGACCGCGCCTGGCTGATCTGCGACGACCCCGCCCACGGCTGGGTGCGCGCCACCTGGGACGCCCAGGACGTCGACGACCGGCTGCCCTTCGGAGAGAACCGATGAACACCGTACGACTGACCACCGCCCAGGCCCTGGTGCGCTTCCTCGCCCACCAGTACAGCGAACGCGACGGCCAGGAACAGCGGTTGATCCCCGGCGTGTGGGGCATCTTCGGCCACGGCAACGTCGCCGGCATCGGGCAGGCCCTGCTCCAGGCAGCCGCCACGCGAGAAGCGGACCTCCCCTACTACCTCGCCCGCAACGAGCAGGGCATGGTCCACGCTTCGGTGGCGTACGCCAAGATGCGCGACCGGCTGGCCACCTTCGCCTGCACCGCCTCCACCGGCCCCGGCTCCACCAACATGATCACCGGTGCGGCCCTCGCCACCACCAACCGCATCCCGGTCCTGCTCCTGCCCTCCGACATGTTCGCCACCCGCGCCGCCGACCCGGTGCTCCAGCAACTGGAGGACAGCCGGGGCGGAGACGTCACCGTCAACGACGCCTTCCGGGCCGTGTCCAAGTACTTCGACCGCGTCTCCCGGCCCGAGCAGCTCATCCCCGCCGCGCTGGCCGCCATGCGCGTGCTCACCGACCCGGTCGAGACCGGAGCCGTCACCCTCGCCCTGCCGCAGGACGTGCAGGCCGAAGCCCACGACTGGCCGGTCGACTTCTTCCGCCGCCGCGTCTGGCACCTGGGCCGCCCGGTCCCGGAGCCGGCCGCCGTCGAGCGCGCCGCCCGTCTGCTCCGCAACGCGAGGAAGCCCCTGATCGTCGCGGGCGGCGGAGCCGTCTACTCCGGCGCCGAGACCCAGCTCCGGGCCTTCGCCGAAGCCACCGGCATCCCGGTCGCGGACACCCACGCCGGCAAGGGCGCGGTGCCCTGGGATCACCCCTGCGCGGCGGGCGGTATCGGCTCCACCGGCTCCTACGCCGCGAACGAGCTGGCCAAGGACGCGGACGTCGTCCTGGGCATCGGCACCCGGTACTCCGACTTCACCACCGCCAGCCACACCGTCTTCGCCAACCCCGACGTCACCTTCGTCAACCTCAACGTCGCCCGCCTGGACGCCGTCAAGCACTCCGCCGAACCGGTCGTCGCGGACGCCCGGCTCGGGATCCAGGCACTGGCCGGAGCGCTCACGGACTGGGAGGTGGAGCCGGCGTACCGCGAGCGCACCCGTCACCTCATCGCCCGTACCCGGGAGATCGAGGACGAGTGCTTCGACCGGGGGCACGGGCCGCTGCCCGCGCAGACCGAGATCCTCGGCGCGCTCAACCAGGTGCTCGGCGACCGTGATGTGGTCATCAACGCGGCCGGTTCCATGCCGGGCGACCTCCAGCAACTGTGGCGGGCCCGGGATCCCAAGGCCTACCACGTCGAGTACGCCTACTCCTGCATGGGCTACGAAGTCGCCGCCGGCCTCGGCGCCAAGATGGCCGACCCGTCACGCGAGGTCGTCGTTCTCGTCGGCGACGGCTCCTATCTGATGATGGCCCAGGAGATCGTCACCATGGTCTCCGAAGGCCTCAAGGTCATCGTCGTCCTGGTCCAGAACCACGGCTTCGCCTCCATCGGCGCCCTCTCCGAATCCCTCGGCTCACAGCGCTTCGGCACCAAGTACCGCTACCGCGACGGTGATTCCGGCCTCCTCGACGGCGATGTCCTGCCCGTCGACCTCGCGGCCAACGCGTCGAGTCTCGGCGCCGACGTCCTGCACGCCGCCTCCGTCGTGGAGTTCCGCGCGGCGATGGACAAGGCCAGGGCCGCCACCCGCACCACCGTCGTCCACGTCGAGACCGACCTGTACGGGCCGAACCCGCCAGGCCACGGCTGGTGGGACGTCCCCGTGAGCCAAATCTCCGCCCTCGACTCCACCCGCACCGCCTACGACACCTACGCCGCCCACAAGAGCACCCAACGGCACTACCTCTGAGAAGGAACCCTCACGTGACAACCATCCCCCACTGGATCGACGGAGCACCCGCCACCGGCGAGGACACCGCCCCGGTGTTCAACCCCGCCACGGGCGCCGAGCAAGCCCGGGTCGTCCTCGGTGGCGCCTCCGACGTGGACACGGCGGTCGCCGCCGCGAGCCGCGCCTTCGACACCTGGTCGGAGTCCTCCCTCACCCAGCGCACTCAGGTCATGTTCGCCTTCCGCCAGCTCCTCCTCGACCACGAGGAGGAACTCGGCCGGATCATCTCCGCCGAGCACGGCAAGACCGTCGACGACGCGCGCGGCGAGATCGTCCGCGGCCGTGAGGTCGTCGAGTTCGCCTGCGGCCTCGGTGACGTCCTCAAGGGCGGCTTCTCCGACCAGGTCTCCCGCGGCGTCGACGTCCACAACTTCCGCCGGCCCCTCGGCGTCGTCGCCGGCATCACCCCCTTCAACTTCCCCGCCATGGTGCCGCTGTGGATGCACCCCATCGCCATCGCCACCGGCAACGCCTTCATCCTCAAGCCGAGCGAACGCGACCCCTCCGCCGCGAACTTCGTCGCCCGGCTCTACAAGAAGGCGGGTCTCCCCGACGGCGTCTTCAACGTCGTCCACGGCGGCAAGGACGCGGTCGACGCGATCCTGACCCACCCCGGCATCAGGGCCGTCTCCTTCGTCGGCTCCACCCCCATCGCCAAGTACGTCCACGAGACGGCCACCGCCCATGGCAAGCGCGTCCAAGCTCTCGGCGGCGCCAAGAACCATGCCGTCGTCCTGCCCGACGCCGACCTCGAGTACGCGGCCAACCACATCACCGCCGGCGCCTACGGCTCCGCCGGAGAACGCTGCATGGCCGTGTCGGTCGCCGTCGCCGTCGGTGACGCCGCCGACGGACTGGTCCAGGTGCTGGAGCGCAAGGCCCGCGAAATCAGGGTCGGCCCCGGGGACACCCCCGGCACCGACATGGGCCCGCTGGTCACCAAAGCCGCCCAGGAGCGCGTCGAGAACGCCGTCGCCACCGCGGCCGCGCAGGGAGCGACGGTCGTCGTGGACGGCCGGGGCCTCAAGGTCGAAGGTCACGAGGAGGGCTTCTTCACGGGTCCGTCCCTCCTCGACCATGTCACCGCCGAGATGGACGCCTACAAGGAGGAGCTGTTCGGCCCGGTCCTCGCCATCGTCCGTGCCGAGTCGCTCGACCAGGCGATCGGCCTCATCAACGCCAACCCCTACGGCAACGGCACCGCCCTCTTCACCGCCTCCGGCGAAGCGGCCCGCCGATTCCAGCGCAACGTCGACGTCGGCATGATCGGCGTCAACGTCCCCGTGCCCGTGCCGATGTCCTACTACTCCTTCGGCGGCTGGAAGGACTCCCTCATCGGCGACTCCCCCATCCACGGTCCCGAAGGCATCCGCTTCTACACCCGGCCCAAGGTCGTCACCACCCGCTGGCCCCGGACCGCACAACAGGCCGCCGCCGGGTTCAACTTCCCGACCTCGAGCTGATCCCCCCACACACGACACATCGACGGCAGGAGGTGGCCATGGACGTCACGGACGACACGCCCCAGGCCCCCGCACCAAGCACCACCGCCAGCGACCGCACCTCGCCGGAGGTCTACCGACGGCTGCGCTTCATCACCGTCATCGCCACGTTCGGCGGGCTTCTCTTCGGCTACGACACCGGCGTCATCTCCGGCGCGCTGCCCTTCATGGCTCTCTCGCCGGAGGAGGGCGGGCTCGGGCTGACGCCGCTGACCGAGGGGATCGTCGCGTCGTCCCTCGTGCTCGGCGCGGCGTTCGGGGCCCTGTTCGGGGGCCGGCTGTGTGACCGTTACGGCCGCAAGAGGACGATTCTCGGGCTCGCGGTGCTGTTCTTCGTCGGCGCGCTGGGCACGGCGCTCGCACCCGATCTCGTGGTGATGGTGCTGTTCCGGGTGCTGCTCGGGCTCGCCGTGGGCGGCGCGTCCGCGACGGTTCCGGTGTTCATCGCCGAACTGGCCCCGGCCGAGCGCCGCGGCCGGCTCGTCACGCAGAACGAGCTGATGATCGTGACCGGTCAGCTGCTGGCCTACACCTCGAACGCGGTCATGGCCGAGACCGTGGGCGAGGGCGGTGTGTGGCGCTGGATGCTCGCGATCGCCACGGTCCCGGCCGTGCTGCTGTGGTTCGGGATGCTGTTCGTGCCCGAGTCGCCGCGGTGGCTGGCCTCGCGCGGCCGGTTCGACGACGCCGCCCGCACCTTGAGCCGCATCCGGGACGCGCATATGGTCGACGCCGAGTTCGACGAGATCAAGCGCCGGGTCACCGCCGACGCCCATGAGCCGCGGGCGGGTTGGCGGGATCTGAGCACGCCGTGGGTGCGGCGCATCGTGATCTTCGGTTTCGGTCTTGCCGCGCTGACACAGCTCACCGGCGTCAACTCGATCATGTACTTCGCGCCGACGATCCTGCTGGACACGGGGCTCGGCACACAGGCCGCCCTCACGGCGACCATCGCGAACGGCGTCGTGGCGGTCCTCGCCGTGTCGACCGGCATGTGGCTGCTCGGCCGCTACGGCCGGCGCCCGATGCTGCTGACCGGGCAGGTCGGCGTCACCGTCTCGCTGCTGCTGATCGCCTTCTGCTTCCTGGTCCTGCCCGAGTCGACCGCCCGCAGCTACCTCGTGCTGGCGTCCATGCTGACCTTCCTGCTGTTCATGCAGGGCTGCATCGCGACGGTGTTCTGGCTGATGCTCGCGGAGATCTTCCCGCTGCGGCTGCGCGGCTTCGCGATGGGCACGGCCGTCTTCGGCACCTGGATGGCCAACTTCGTGGTCACGCTGGCGTTCCCGCCGTTGATCGACGCGATCGGCGGCGTCACGTTCCTGATCTTCGCCGCGATCAACGCCGTCACCTTGGCCTACTACGTGCGCACCGTTCCCGAGACCCGGGGCCGCTCGATGGAGGCCATCGAGTCCCACTTCCGCCGTCAGTACGCCACCTGATCATCCCTCCTTCGTGAAAGGCACCGCCATGACCACGTCCAGCAAGCCCCTCTCCGTCGCGGTGATCGGGGCCGGCATGGCCGGCCGCAGCCATGCCGCCGGATACCGCAACGTCAACACGGTCTACGGCGCGGGTCTGCCGCCCATCCGTCTGGCCGCGATCGCCGACGCCAACGCCGCGCTCGGCGAGGACGCCGCCCGCCGCTACGGCTACGACAAGGCCCTCCCGAGCTGGGAGGCCGTCGCCGAGGACCCGACGATCGACGCCGTCAGCATCGTCGTCGGCAACGATCTGCACCGGCCCATCGCGGAGGCGCTGGTGGCCGCCGGCAAGCACGTGCTGTGCGAGAAGCCGCTGGCCGGATCGCTTCAAGACGCCCGTGCGATGGCCGAGTTGGAGCGAAGCGCCGAGGTCGTGACGGCGGTCGGTTACACCTTCCGCCGCTCCCCCGGTATCGCCGCGATCCGCGACCACGTGCTGCGGGGTGAGCTGGGCGACCTGACGCTGTTCAGCGGCCGCTACTGGTGCGACTACGCCACCGACGCCAAGGGGCCGCTGAGCTGGCGGTTCAAGGGCGGACCGGGTTCCGGTGCGCTCGGTGACGTCGGTTCGCATGTCATCGACGCGGCCGAGTACGTGGCCGGGCCCATCGTCTCGGTCTCCGGTGCCACGCTGTCGACGCAGATCCCCAAGCGGCCCCTGCCGCTGGGCGCGGTCGTCGGGCACAACGCGGCGCCCGTCTCCGACGAGCTCGGCGAGGTCGAGAACGAGGACACCGCGTCCTTCACCGCCCGCTTCGAGTCGGGCCTCGTCGGCACCTTCTCGGTGTCCCGCACCGCGTTCGGGCTGCCCAACGGGCTCGCCTTCGACGTCCTGGGCGTGGGCGGCCGGGCCGCGTTCGACCAGCACCGGCCCGCCGAGTACCTCTTCGACGATGCCCAGCCCGACGCCCGTACCCGGGGCGCGCGGCACATCATCGCCGGCCCGAACCTGCCGTACTTCGCGGGCGGTGTCCCGATGGAGGCGCCGGGCGTGGGCGCCAGCAACGCCGACAACTTCACCTACCAGGCCCGGGCCTTCCTCGACCAGGTCGCCGGGGTCTCCGAGCCGCTGCCGGCCTGCGCCACGTTCGCCGACGCGCTGCGGACCATGGAGATCATCCGGGCCGTCGTCGAGTCCTCCCGTCTCGGCGGCACCGCCGTCGACGTTCCGCCCGCCGCCTGACCACTCGTATCCAAGGAGCACGAACCATGGCCCTCAAGCTCGGCGCGTACACCGCCTGCCTGCACGACCGGACCCTCACCGAGGCCCTCGACATCCTGAAGGAGAACGGGCTGACGTCGGTCGAGGTCAACACCGGTGGCTTCATTCCCGCCCCGCACTGCCCGGTGGACCTGCTGCTGTCCTCGGCCACCGCGCGCGAGGAGTACCTGGCGACGTTCGCCGACCGCGGGATGGAACTGACCGGGCTGAACTGCAACGGCAATCCGCTCAACCCGCTGCCGGGCGTCGGCCCGAAGCACGCCGACGACCTGCGCCGCACCATCCGTCTGGCCGGTCTGCTCGGTGTGAAGCACGTCGTCACCATGTCCGGCACCCCGGGCTCCGACCCGGACGCGAAGTACCCCTCCTGGGTCGTGAACCCGTGGGACGGCGTCTACATGGACGTCCTGGACTACCAGTGGGGCGTGGCCGTCGAGTTCTGGAAGGAGATCGACGCGCTGGCCCGGGAGCACGAGGTCCGGGTCGCCATCGAGATGCACCCGCACAACGTGGTGTTCTCCCCGGTCACCCTCAAGCGCCTCGTCGACGAGGGCGGCCTGACGAACGTCGGCGCCGAGATGGACCCCTCGCACCTGATGTGGCAGGGCATGGACGTCGTCGCCTGCATCAAGTGGCTGGGCCCGCTGGTGTTCCACGCCGCCGCGAAGGACGCCACGCTCTGCCCGGGTGCCGACATCCGCGGTGTGCTGGACACGTCGTTCGCCCGCGTGCCGGCCGACGCGCCCGGCAAGGTGCCCACCGGCTACGGGTTCTGGTGCAACGCCTGGCCGGAGAACCCGGCGTGGAAGTTCGTCGCCGTCGGTGAGGGACACGACGTGGCCTACTGGACGGAGTTCCTGCGCGCCCTCGCCGAGGTCGACCCGGACATGGCGGTGAACATCGAGCACGAGGACGCCGCCTACTCGCAGACCGAGGGCCTGGCCCTGGCCGCGAAGAGCCTGCACGGCGCCGCGGCCGCGCTGTGACACAGGTTCGCGCCCGGCCCCGTTCCTCAAGGACGGGGCCGGGTCGCGACCGGCTCACCGGCGTTGCCATTCCTCCGCGAGGAGTCGGTAGGAACGCACGCGGTCGGTGTGGTCGTGCGTGATGGTGGTGATGATCAGCTCGTCGGCGCCGGTGGCCTCCTGAAGTTGTTCGAGCTGGTCGGCGACGCGCCCCGGCGAGCCGACGAACTGGGTGTCGACACGGTCGGCGACCAGGGCCCGGTCCTGCTCCGTCCAGGCGTGGGCGCGAGCCTGCTCGGGGGTCGGGAAGGGGATCGCGCCCTCGGCGGTACGGATGCTGCGCACCCACGGGCCGTAGCCGGCGGCCAGTTCGCGGGCCCTCTCGTCGTCCTCGGCGACGACGACATCGGCGGAGACGCTGACGAAGGGCTTGTCGAGAGCGTCGCACGGCTGGAACGCGGCCCGATAGCCCTCGGCCGCCTCCAGCACGGTGGCCGGACTGACGTGGTAATTGGCCGCGAAGCGCAGGCCGTTGCGGCCCGCCACGTCGGCGCTCTCCCCGCCGCTGCTGCCGAGGATCCAGACCTGCAGGTCGGCGCCCTCGCCGGGGACGGCGTGTGCTTCGAGGCCGTCCGGCGAACGGTAGTCGCCGCGCAGCAGCGCGAGGATGTCGTCGACCTGTTCGCCGTAGTCCTGGTGGCCGGCGCCCGGCTGCTGCAACAACCGCTGCTGGAGCTGGAGGCGCGGTGAACCGCGCAGGTGCTCGAAGGAGAACCGGGGCGGGATCTTCAGGCCGCCCGGGGTGCGTCCGTCGACGACCGGCGTCGTGGTCGGGCGGGCTTCCGCCGTCTGCCCGGGGGGTCGGCCGCCGGAGCGGCCGAGGCCCAGGTCGAGTCGCCCCGGGTGCAGGGCGTCGATGAGGCCGAACTCCTCGACGGTGGACAGGGCGGTGCGGTGGCCGAGTTGCACGGCCCCGGAGCCGATCCTGATCGTGGAGGTCGCGGAGGCGGTCAGGGCCAGTACGACGGCGGGTGAGGTCCCGGCCACGCCCGGGTTGAGGTGGTGCTCGGCGAACCAGTAGCGGCTGTAGCCGAACTGCTCGCTCTGCCGGGCGAGGTCGATGGTGTTCCGCAGCGCCCCGGCGGCGGTGGAGCCGGACGGGATCGGGACGAGGTCGAGGACCCCGAGAGGGATGCCGGACATGGTCGGGTGCTCCTCAGCGGTCTGGTGGTCGCGGACGGTCTCGGGACGAGACGGCTAGCTGCCGTCCTTCGGCAGGCCGGGCGGGTTGATCTCCGACCTGGTCACGGCCTCGTCTGACAGGCCCCAGCGCTTCAGCACCTTCGCGTAGGTGCCGTTGTCGATGATGTGGTTGATCGCGTCGGCGAGGGGCTTGGCGAGTCCGCTGTTCTTCTTGGTGGTGGCCGCGATGAGGCCCTGGAGGCCCGCGCCGGCCCCGGAGTAGGTGCCGACGACCTCCGTCCTCCCGCTGGTGGCCGCGTGGTAGGCGGCGGTCGGGTTGGGGCCGAGGTAGAGGTCGATCCGGCCGGACTGGAGAGCGAGGTAGGTGTCGCTCTCGTTCTGGTAGTACTTGATGTCCACCGGCTCGCGGCCGGCCTTCTTGTTCTGTGCCGACCACTCGACCAGCAGCTTCTCCTGGTTGGTGCCGCTGCTCACGGCGACGGTCTTGCCCGCCACGTCCTTCGGCCCGGTGATCTTCAGGCCGCTGCCCTTCCTCGCCGCGAACCCCAGGTTGTCCTCGCGGTAGGGGGCGAAGTCGTACTTCTCCTTGCGTTCCTCGGTGACGGTGATGTTGCTGAGGCCCGCGTCGTACTTGGCGCTGTCGAGGCCGACGAAGATGTTCTCCCACGACACGGTGTTGATGTGGGGCTTGAGGCCGAGCACGTTCGCGACCAGGTGGGCGAGGTCGGGCTCGACACCGATGACGGTCTTGTTGTCGGTGGCGTAGAAGGTCAGCGGCGCGGCGGAGCCGGACGAGGAGACGAGTTCCAGGGTGCCTCTCTTGCGGATCTTCTCCGGGACTTCCGCCGCTATGGAGTCGACCTTTCCGGTCGTGACGCGCTTCTGGTCGGGGCTGATGTTGATCTTCGTCTTGCTGCCGGACTTGGCCGCGACCTCGGTGGTGCCGCCGTCGGTGGGGTTGGCGCAGCCGGCGAGGACGAGGGCGATGGCGAGTCCGAGCGTTGCCGCGGTGGTGCGGCGGGCGGCGAGGGTGGCCACGGTGGTGCTCCTTGCGTGTGTAACGGGTGGGTGGTCACAGGACCTTGGAGAGAAAAGCGCGGGTGCGCTCGTGCTGCGGGGCGTCGAGGACGGCCGAGGGCGGGCCCTGCTCCACGACGACTCCGCCGTCCATGAAGACCACCGTGTCGGCGACCTCGCGGGCGAAGCCGATCTCGTGCGTCACGACGATCATGGTGGTGCCGGTGCGGCCGAGGTCCTTGATGACGTCGAGGACCTCGCCGACCAGTTCGGGGTCGAGCGCCGAGGTGGGCTCGTCGAAGAGCAGCACCTTGGGTTCGAGGGCGAGTGCGCGGGCGATGGCGACGCGCTGCTGCTGTCCGCCGGACAACTGCCGTGGGTAGGCATCGGTCTTGTCGGCGAGGCCGACCCGCTCCAGCAGCCGGCGGGCGGTCTCCTCCGCCTCCTTGCGCGGGCGGCGGAGCGCGGAGACGGGGGCTTCGACGAGGTTCTCCAGCACGGTCAGGTGCGGGAAGAGGTTGAAGTTCTGGAAGACGAACCCGATGTTGGTCCGCTGCTTCAGAACGTCCTTCTCCTTCAGCTCGTGCAGCTTGCTGCCCGAGCGGCGGTAGCCGATGAGCTCGCCGTCGATGCTGACCCAGCCGCGGTTGACCTTCTCCAGGTGGTTGATGGTGCGCAGCAGCGTGGACTTGCCGGAGCCGGACGGGCCGAGGATCACGGTGACCTCGCCGGCGCGGACCTCCAGGTCGACACCGCGCAGCACCTCCAGGGCGCCGAAGCTCTTGTGGACGCCGTGGACGTCGACCATGACGGCATTCATGAGCTCTCCTTCGTCACGAAGCGCCGGGCGCGCTGGAACGGGGTGGGCGGCGGGGTGCGGTCGGCGCCCCGGGCGTAGCGGCGCTCGATGTAGTACTGGGCGACCGACAGCAGGGAGGTCAGGACGACGTACCAGGCGGTGGCGACCAGCAGCAGCGGGATCACCCGGCCGTTGCGGCCGTAGATCACCTGCACCTGGTAGAAGAGCTCGCCGATGGACATCACGTAGACCACCGAGGTGCCTTTGAGCAGGCCGATGATCTCGTTGCCCGCGGTGGGCAGGATGGCGCGCATGGCCTGCGGCAGGACGATACGGCGGATCTGCCGCAGCCGGGGGATGCCCAGCGCGGCGGCTGCTTCGAGCTGTCCCTGGTCGACGGCGAGGACGCCGCCGCGGACGATCTCGGCCGCGTAGGCCGCCTGATGCAGGGTCAGCCCGATGACGGCGGCGCCGATGGTGCCGATGAGGGTGTTGCTGTCGACGGACCAGAACACCGGGCCGAAGGGGATACCGAGGCCCAGGTCCTTGTACAGGGCGCTGAGGTTGAACCAGAACACAAGCTGGACGATCATCGGGATCGAGCGGAAGATCCAGATGTAGGTCCAGGCGACGGTCGAGAGCAGCGGGCTGCGCGACAGCCGCATGAAGGCGATCACGGTGCCGAGGAGGAAGCCGAGGACGGTGGCGTAGGCGGTGAGCTGGAGGGTCACCCACACCGCCTGGACGATCGTCTCCGAGAAGACGTAGTCGCGGAAGACGTTCCACTCCCAGACGGGGTTCGTGGCCAGGCCGTGGACGAACTGGGCGATCAGTACGATCACGGCGGCGCCGGCGGCCCAGCGGGCGTAGTGGCGGGTGGGGACGACCTTCAGTTCGGCCGGGTCTTCGACCAGCCTCGGGGCCGGTTCTGTGATGGTGTCGCTGCTCATGGGGTCACCTGTGCTCGGGCGGGTTGATCTGCGACGCGTCGATCGCGGAGGCGGAGGTACCCCACTTCTTGAGGATCCGGGCGTACGTGCCGTCCTTGATCAGTTCATCGACGGCGGCCTGGAAGGCCTTGGTGAGCGGGGAGTTCTTCCGGAAGGCGAAGCCGACGTCGAGGCGGTGGTACTCGCCGAGGAAGGTGGTCTGCGCGGCGGGCTGGGCCGCCTGGTAGCGCAGGCCGTTGATCGTCGACATGATCACGTCGATGCGGCCCTGCTGGAGCGCGGTGAGCGTGGCGCCGTTCTCCGAGTAGACCTTCACCTCGTACGGCTTCTTGCCGGCCTTCGCGCAGATGTCCTTCTGCGCGGTGAGGGTCGTCTCGAAGGTGGTGCCGGCGCCGGTGCCGATGGTCAGCCCGCACAGCTGCTTCAGGTCGGTGACCTTCTTCTTGAGTGTGGTGTTGCCCTTCTTCACGGCGAAGCCCTGGCCGTCGTTGATGTAGGTGACGAAGTCGACGGTCTTCAGGCGCTGGGTGGTGACACCGAAGTTGCCGGTGCCGACGTCGTACTTGCCGCTGCCGAGGGCGGGCAGGATCGTCTCGAAGGAGGCGTCCTGCCGTGCCGGTTTCACGCCGAGGACCTTGGCCACCGCGTCGGCGATGTCGATGTCCTGGCCCGCGGGGGCCTTGCCGGGGCCGTTCGGGTAGTAGGCCCCGGGCGGGAACCCGACGGAGCTGCCGATGCGCAGGGTGCCCGCCTTGCGGACGTCGGCGGGCAGCAGGGCGGCGACGGAGTCCACCTTGCGTACGGCGGCGACCGGGTCGTCACTCGGTGCGGGGGACGCCTGGGCGCCCGCCGGACTGGTGCCGGGGGTGCCGCCGGAGCCGCAGGCGGTCAGCGCCAGGACGGGCAGCACGACGAGGGCGGCGGCGCCGCGCAGATGGGTTCTGATCAGGCGGATGTTCACGGCTTGGGGGCCTCTCCGAGGTGTTTCTCGAACGGCAGCGGGCCGATGGTCTCCGGGTCGGCCTCGGTGTCGAACAGGGGGGTGTAGCCGGTGGCCAGGTACAGGCCGCGGGCCTCGGGCTGGCGTGGGCCGGTGGTGAGGTAGATCCGGCGGTAGCCGCGGACGGCCGCCTCGTGCTCCAGCTCGGCGACGACACGCCGGGCCAGTCCGCGCCGCCGGTGGGCGGAGTGGCTCCAGATCCTCTTCAGCTCGGCCGTGGTCGCGTCGTACCGGCGGAAGGCGCCGCCCGCGACAGGCTCGCCGCGCTCCAGGAGCAGCAGGAGCAGACCGCCGTGCGGTTCGGTGAACTCCTCGTCGGGATAGCGGGCCATCTCGGCGTGCGCGTCCCCGCCGTAGCGTCTGGAGTACTCATGGCCGAGTTCGCGCAGGAGTGGCTCGACGCGGGGATCGGAGACGGGAACGTGAAGGGACGTCAGTTCCGGTGCGGAGGTCATCCGTTCACCGCTGTGAGGGTCTGTGTCCCGCGGGCCGCACGCTCGGCGTCGCGCTTGGCGACCTCCTCGCGGACGATGGGGATCACGTGCCGTCCGAAGTCGATGGCGTCGCCCAGCAGGTCGTAGCCGCGGGCGGAGAGGATGTCGACGCCGAGGTCGTAGTAGTCCAGGAGGGCCTGGGCGACCGTCTCCGGGGTGCCGACCAGGGCGTTGGAGTTGCCCGCGCCGCCGGTCGCGGCGGCCGTCGGGGTCCACAGGGCACGGTCGTAGCGCTCCCCCGCCTCGGCGATGGCGATCAGCCGCTGCGAGCCGGTGTTCTGCGGTTGCGCCAGTCCGTTGTGGCGCTTGGTGATCGCCTCGCCCCGCTCCTTGCGGGCCTTGATCGCACCGACCGTGCGATGGGCCTTCTCCCAGGCCAGTTCCTCGGTCGGGGCGATGATCGGGCGGAAGGCCACCTGGATGCGCGGCACGTCGGAGCGGCCCGCCGCCTTCGCCGCCGCCTTCACCGTCTCGATCTGCTCGGCGGTCTTCGCCAGGGGCTCGCCCCAGAGGCAGTAGACGTCGGCCTCGGCACCGCCGGCGGCGTACGCGGCGGGAGACGAGCCGCCGAAGGACACGTTCGGGCGCGGCTGCTGGACCGGGAAGACGTCGCTGACGAAGTCGTGGAAGCGGTAGTGCTCGCCCTCGTGGTCGAAGGGCTCGTGCGTGGTCCAGATCTTCTTGACGATCCGGATGTACTCGCGGGTGCGGGTGTAGCGCTCGTCCTTGGTGAGGGTGTCGCCCTCACGGCCCTGTTCGTGGTCGTTGCCGCCCGTGATGAAGTGCACGGTCAGCCGGCCCTCGCTGATCTGGTCGAGGGTGGCGAAGGTCTTCGCGGCGAACGTCGGGTACGAGACGTTGGGCCGGTGGGCGAGGAGGATCTGGAGCCGGTCCAGCCTGCTCGCGATGTAGGCGGCGGCCGGCGCCGGGTCCGGCGATCCGGAGCCGTAGGCGAACAGCACCCGGTCCCAGTCGTGGTCCTCGTGCGCGCGGGCGAGCCGGAGCGTGTACTCCTTGTCGAAGGCGGCGCCGGAGCGCGGGGTGGTTTCGGAACCGTCGTGGGTGGCGGCGATGCCGAGGAACTCCACGGGCATGGGTAAGGCCTTTCCTCAAGTCCTCTGAAGCCACGCCGAGTTCGGATGGAGACACGGCGGGGCACGCCCTCGGGGCGGCCGGGTGTGACGGCGCCTCAGGGCGTGGGGAACCAGGTGATGAACAGGTGTGATGACGCCGGGGTACGAGTCCCGGGCGAGGTGGGGCGACGGCAGCGCGTGTCAGAAGAGAGACTCGGCCCGCGACGGGGACACCGAGGGAGGGAAGGGCCGGTCAGACGGCCCGCTGCCGCGTCAGGCGCAACACGCCGCGGACCACACCAGACCGAAGTCGATGTGGACCCGGCTGACCAGGCGCTGTCCGGCATTCATGCGACTACTTGAGCAGGACATCTCGCTTTTCGTCAACCACGGCTCGGATGCCGGACGGGAGTTGCGCGGTTCCTGTGTGTGGTTGACACCTGTGTGTGTCGGCCCCATACGATCGGGCGCACCGCGTTGAGGGACGCGGCGAGCGTGATGACGCCCAAGCCGGACTCCGGCCCCGTACCCATGCCGCGCCTCCCTCCCTGGAGATCCTTCCGATGGTCTCGCCGCCTGATCTCACCGACTCCGCACCTGCCGCGTCCGCAGGGCCTCCGACAGCATCCTCCGGCCGGGTTCCGGGCCGAGGGCCCGACGACGGTCTCCCACGGATCGTGCCGCGCCGGCGCGTCGGCCGCCTGCTGTCCGCGGCCGTCGCGCTGCTGCTCTTCGCGATGGTGGTCAACTCCGTCGTCCGCAACCGCGCCTTCCAGTGGGATGTGGTCGGCCTCTACTTCACCAGTGGCGCCGTGCTCGACGGACTGCTCCTCACCCTGTGGCTGACCGGCGTGGTGATGGTGCTCGGCTTCCTGCTCGGTATTCCGCTGGCCGTGATGCGGTTGTCCGACAACCCCGTGCTGGCCACGCTGAGTTGGGGCTTCGTGTGGATCTTCCGGTCCACTCCGCTGCTGGTGCAGCTGCTGTTCTGGTTCAACATCGGTGCCCTCTACCCGACGCTCGGACTCGGCGTCCCGTTCGGCCCGCAGTTCATCACCGTCAAGACGGTGAACCTGCTCGGCCCGGCCCTCACCGCCGTCATCGGCCTGACGCTGCACGAGGCCGCCTACGCCGCGGAGGTGGTGCGCGGCGGCATCCTCTCGGTGGACGCCGGCCAGACGGAGGCGGCCCAGGCCCTCGGCATCGGCAGGGCGCGCACCCTGCGCCGGATCGTGGTGCCGCAGGCGATGCGCTCCATCGTGCCGACTGCCGGCAACATGCTGATCGGCACCCTGAAGGGCACGAGCATCGTCAGTGTGCTGGCCGTGCACGACCTGCTGTACTCGGCGCAACTGGTCTACAACCAGACCTACCAGGTCATCCCGCTGCTGATGGTCGCCACGCTCTGGTACATCGCCGTCACCACCGTGCTCAGCGTGGGGCAGTTCTATGTCGAGCGCCACTATGCGCGTGGCGCGGCGCGGGCTCTGCCGCCCACGCCCGTGCAGAGACTGAGGGCCCGGCTGGCCGCCTACCGCCGTTCCCTACATTCCCTATAGAATTACTAGGAAAGTATGGACGGCGCCTCGGGCCGCTGCACAGGATGACGCATGCCCCACACAAGTTGAGGAGACCTCTGCCATGGGCCCAGCCCCTGCGCCGGCCGGCCCCGGCTCGGACTCCGAGCCGACCGGGCCCGGCCGTGCGCACTGGCTGCGCGTGGCCCGTGAGACGGCGGTCGACCTGGCCACGGTCGCGGTGGCCAGGGACCACGCAGGCAAGCCCCCGTTCGACTAGGTGT
>NZ_JBHUQX010000176.1:0-17933 GCF_042674225.1 Streptomyces sp. NPDC056948 | reverse complement strand
GGGTGAAGCTGGTGACCGCCGCCGGCGAGGAGGCCCAGCGGGCCGACGCCGAGCGGGCCGACGAGGAGAGCCGGGCCGAGCTGGAGCGGCTGAGCGCCGAGCTGGCCCGGGCCCGTGACCACACCAGGGCCGAGACCGAGCGGCTGCGCACGGAGCTGGAATCGGCCAAGAGGGAATCCGAGTCGCTGCACCGCAAGCTCCGCGCCGCCCTCAGCGACGTCAAGCGCGGAGAGGCCGCCCTGCGCAAGGCGCACGGCGAGATGGAGGCGCTCCGCACCGAGGGGCATGCCCAGGTGTCCGCAGCCGAGAGCGAGACCCGGCGGCTCAAGGCCCGGCTGGGGGAGGCCGAGGCGGCCCTGGAGGCCACGCGCCGGGCCGCCCGCGAAGGCCGCAGCGTCGAGGACATGCGGGTCCGGCTGCTGCTGGACACCCTGCTGGACGCCACCCAGGGGCTCCGGCGCGAACTGGCCCTGCCGCCGGTGTCGGTACGGCCCGCCGAGACCGTGGACGCCGTCGAGCCGGGCCGGATGACCCCGAAGGACATCGCCGCCCGCGCGCTCTCCGAGAACGACCCGCAGGTCCTCGACCAGTTGCTGGCGCTGCCGCAGGCCCATCTGGTCGTCGACGGCTACAACGTCACCAAGACCGGCTATCCGCAGATGCCGCTGGAGAAGCAGCGCCTCAGGCTGCTGGGGCAGCTCTCGCAACTGGCGGCGCAGAGCGGCGCCGAGGTGACGTGTGTCTTCGACGGTGCCGAGCTGGCCGCGCCGGTCCTGCTGGCACCGCCGCGCGGGGTGCGGGTGCTGTTCTCGAAGCCGGGCGTCACCGCCGACGAGCTCATCCGTCAACTGGTGCGCGCCGAACCACCCGGAAGGCCGGTCATCGTCGCGTCCACTGACCGGGAGGTCGCCGACGGGGTGGCCCGGGCCGGTGCCCGCCCCGTGGCCTCGGCGATGCTCCTCAAGCGTCTTTCGCGGGCCTAGGCGCCCGTACGGGCGATGCGTAACGTCCGGGCGTGATGCCCGAATTGATGAGACCTGTGGGCCACGTTGAGTCAAGTGAGTCTTACCGCCTGTGAGTCCAGGGGAAAAGTTGGCTCACTGTGACGCAATTTTTCATCTGAGGATTTGAACTGATCACAGGAAGGTCACTAGGGTCAGGCTCCGAAACCTCCGCTCGGGTGATCACTCATCGGGAGAGACGGCGGAGGGGGCAGAAGGAGCTTTCACCCGTGGCGTCCCACCGTCGTCCGAAGCAGCCGAGCCGCGCACGTGTGACCGTGCTGACCACCGCCGCCGCCGCTGCCGTCGCCTTCAGCTCGCAGGCCGCCAACGCGGCCCCCAGCGAGAAGCCGAGCAAGGACGAGGTCAAGGCGAAGGTCGACAAGCTCTACGAAGAGGCGGAGCAGGCCACCGAGAAGTACAACGGGGCCAAGGAGAAGCAGGAGAAGCTCCAGAAGGAGATCTCCACCATCCAGGACAACGTCGCCCGCGGCCAGGAGGAGCTCAACGAGCTGCGCGACAGCCTGGGCCTCGCGGCCGCGTCGCAGTACCGCACCGGCTCCATCGACCCCTCGGTCCAGCTCTTCCTCTCCTCGAACCCGGACGACTACCTCGAGAAGGCCTCCACGCTCGACCAGTTGAGCAGCCAGCAGGTCGAGGCGCTCAAGAAGGTCCAGGAGAAGCAGCGCGAACTCGCCCAGGAGCGCGCCGAGGCCTCCGAGAAGCTCAAGGACCTCGCCTCCACCCGCACCGAACTGGGCAAGAAGAAGAAGGAAGTCCAGGGCAAGCTCGGCTCCGCGCAGAAGCTGCTCAACAGCCTCACCGCCGCCGAGAAGCAGGCGCTCGCCGCCCAGCAGGACCGCGCCAGCCGGGACAGCGAGCGCGACGCCATCAGCGGCAACGTCCCGACCGGCTCGGGCCGGGCCGCCGCGGCCTACGCCTTCGCCCAGAGCCAGCTCGGCAAGCCCTACGTCTACGGCGCCACCGGCACGAGCTCCTACGACTGCTCCGGCCTCACCTCCCGGGCCTACGCGGCGGCCGGCATGCAGATCCCGCGCACCTCCGAGGCGCAGTCCCAGATCGGCACCAGGATCTCCTCGGTCAGCCAGCTCAAGGTCGGCGACCTGGTCTTCTTCTTCAACGACCTGCACCACGTCGGCCTCTACGCCGGCAACGGGCAGATCATCCACGCCCCGCGCACCGGCACGGTCGTCCGCTACGAGTCGATGGACACCATCGGCGGCCCGTTCATGTTCGGCGTCCGCGTCTGACGAACGGCACCCCCCGAGGACAACCGTGTCCGCCATTCGGGGGAATCACCACAGCCTTGAGTAAGCCCACGCCCCGCCGGTGACCTGCGTCAGCGGCGGGGCGTCGTGCCGCACACCCACGGATGGTCGTTGGCTGCCCCCGATCGCGAGGCTACTGTCTGCCGCGTTTCCATGTCCGTCAGCGGAAGGAGAGCGGCTTCCCGTGGGGTCCCATCGCCGACTTGCACCGTCCGGGTTCGACCGGGGCGCCGGTGCCGCGGTCGGTTTCCTGTCCGTCGCGGCCACCGCCCTGTGCGCGGTACCGGCCGCGTCCGCACCGCACGACGACACCCGGGCCGAGGTGGACCGCCTCTACGAGCAGGCCGAGAAGGCCACCGAGGCCTACAACGAGGCCGACGAGCGCGCCGACGAGCTGCGCGAGGAGGCCGGCAGCGCCCGGGACCGGATCGCCCGGCAGCAGCAGCGCATCAACTCCATGCGGGAGTCGCTCGGTTCGCTGGCCGGCGCCCAGTACCGCTCGGGCGGCCTCGATCCGGCCCTCGCCCTGCTGTTCTCCGACGACCCGGAGGACTACCTCGACAGGGCCGCCCGGCTGGACCGCGTCACCGCCCACCAGGCCGGTGAGCTGAGGGACCTCCAGGACGCCATGCGCGAACTCGCCCAGGACCGCGAGGAGGCCGCCGGGAAGCTCCGCGAACTGGAGAAGAGCCGCAAGACGGTCGCCGTCCACAAGAAGTCCGTCGAGCGGAAGCTCGCCACGGCCCGGCGGCTGCTGAACTCCCTGCCGGCGGCCGAGCGCGCCGCCTACGACCGGGCCTCCCGCTCCGGCCGCGGCGACCTGCCCTACCTCGGGAACGCCACCGCCGCCTCGGGACGCGGGGCCGCCGCCGTGGCCGCCGCCCGCAGCGTGGTCGGCAGGCCCTACGTCTGGGGCGCCAACGGCCCCTCCGGCTTCGACTGTTCGGGCCTGACGCAGTGGTCGTACGCGCAGGCCGGGGTCTCCCTGCCGCGCACCTCCCAGGCCCAGCGGTACACCGGCCGGCAGGTCCCGCTGTCCGAGGCGCGCCCCGGTGACCTGGTCGTCTACCGGGACGACGCCAGCCATGTCGGGATGTACATGGGCAACGGACAGGTCATCCACGCGCCCTACCCCGGCGCACCCGTGCGCTACGACCCGGTCGGGATGATGCCCGTCTCCTCGGTCACCAGGGTCTGACCCGCGCGGCCCGGCGCCCGTACGATCGGGAACGTGGCTGGTCGAAGGTCGGGGTCCGCGGTGGTGGCGCTCGTCGTGCTGCTCGTCGCCCTGGTCGGGTGCGGCGGGCGGTCCGCCGCCGACAGTGCCACGGCCGAGGTACAGCGGCTCCTGGACCGGCGGGCCGCAGCGGTCCTCGACCGCGACGAGCGGGCCTACGAACGGACGGGCACAGGGGTGGATTTCGCCCGTCTGCGCGCGGTGCCGCTGGCCGCCTGGTCGTACCGGGTGACCGAGGTGCGCCGCACCGGCGCCACCGCCACCGCCGACGCCGAACTGCGCTACCGCGTCGCCGGGTACGACCGGGCGCCGGTGACCGCGGGCCGCACCTTGCGGCTGAGCCGGGACGCGGACGGGCGGTGGTCCGTCGAAGCCGACCGGCCCGCGAAGAAGTCCGCGCAGCAACTGTGGGACCAGGGGGCGGTGCAGACCGTCCGGGGCGCCCGCAGCCTCGTCCTCGGCGTAGGGCAGTCCGGCCGGTCGCTGCGCGACTTCGCGGAACTGGCCGACCGTGCGGTGCCCGCCGTGTCGGAGGCGTGGGGCACGGACTGGTCCCGGCACGTGGTCGTACTCGTGCCGAAGTCCCTGGAGGGGATGGCGGGGCTGCTCGGCTCGCCCGCCTCCTCCTACCGCGGGATCGCGGCGGTCACCACCGGAGAGACGGGCGCTCCGGCCCGGGCGCCGGCGGACCGGATCATCGTCAACCCGGACGCCTTCGCGCTCCTCGGCAGCCTCGGCGAGCAGGTCGTCGTCACCCACGAGACCACCCATGTCGCCACCCGCGCCCACACCGGTGCCGCCACCCCCCTCTGGCTGTCCGAGGGGTACGCCGACTGGGTCGGCTACCGCGCCACCGGCCGCGTCCCCTCCGATGCCGCGCCGGAGCTGTCCCGGGCGGTGAGCCAGGGGCAGCTACCGGCCGCGCTGCCGGAGGACAAGGACTTCGGCTTCACCGGAGACGCGAGCCGCCTGGCCCGGGCCTACGAGAGCGGCTGGACGGCGTGCCGGCTGATCGCCGACCGCTGGGGCGAGTCCCGGCTGGGCGAGTTCTACCGGGCCGTCGGGGAGCACCGGAAGCGGGCCGGGGCGGTGGCGGAGGCGATGCGGGAGGTGCTGGGGACGACGCCGGAGGCCTTCACGGAGGACTGGCAGGAGTATCTGCGGGCTCAGCTCGGCTGATCGAGCAGCGCGACCGTCTCCCGCAGCCAGCCCCGTTCCGCCTCGCCCGTCGCTCGTGCGACCCGGAGCATGCCCTGGCGGAACAGGTCGTCCGCCTCCTCGGCGCGGACCGGCTTGCCGGACGCGTAGAAGAAGCTCGTCGGGGTCTCCAGGAAGTCCAGCCGGCGGCGCAGCACCGCGGCCTGCTCGTGCCGGTCGGGCAGGTGGCGCAGGAACGCCAGGACCGTGTTGAAACGGACCTGGTCGGTGATCTCGGTCTGCTTCGGCCGGCGCAGCCGCTCCAGCAGTTCCTCGCGGCCCCGGTCGGTGAGGGCGAGGATGCGGCGCGGGGCCGCGCTCGCGCCCGGCTCGGTGTGCTGGTCGAGCAGGCCCGCCCCGACCAGGCGCGTGATCGCCGGGTAGAGCGCGCCGTCGCTCACCGGCCGGACATGGCCGGACAGCGCCTTGATGCGCTCCTTGAGCTCATAGCCGTGCAGGGGCTCCTCGGCCAGGAAGCCCAGGATCGACAGCTCCAGCATGGTCCTCCTTGCGGGTGACGTCTGATGCATGCTACCTCTTAACGAGCTACCTCGATTCGAGATAGCTCGTTTCGATGGTTACTAGTGATGGTCAGGACCAGGGGGGACAACCACCGTGAACGCCCATCGCAAGCACCTGCTCCTGCTCGCCGGACCCGTCTACCTCTCGCTGCTCGCCTCCGTCGCCGCGGGGATCATCAACACCGTCTGGGTCGCCCGGCTGGGCGGACCGGCCGTGGCCGCCGTGGCCGTGGCGACCAACA
The DNA here is from genome assembly GCF_042674225.1 of Streptomyces sp. NPDC056948. Taxonomy (NCBI): domain Bacteria; kingdom Bacillati; phylum Actinomycetota; class Actinomycetes; order Kitasatosporales; family Streptomycetaceae; genus Streptomyces; species Streptomyces sp. NPDC056948. Next base: position 12,446 of record NZ_JBHUQX010000176.1, on the reverse strand, counting down.
CGGAGAACGTGCTGCTCGGCATCGCCCTGGTCTTCGGCTCCGGCACGACCGTGCTGGTCGCACACGCCCGGGGCGCCCGCGACCCCGTGGCCGTACGGGCGGCGGTGCGCGGCGGATGGGCGCTGTGGGCGCTCGTGACGCCGCCGGTGGTGGCGGGAGGGCTGCTGGGACGCGAACCGCTGGCCCGGCTGGTGCTGGGCGGGGCCGACAGCGCCGCCCTCCCGCTCGCCGTCGCCTACTTCACGCTCTCCCTGCCGGGCATGGCCGTCTTCTTCGCCCAGCAACTCGTCGACGGCCTTCTCAAAGGCACCGGCGACACGAGAACCCCACTGCGGCTCGCCCTGCTGTCCAACGGCCTGATCCTGGCCCTCGACCCGCTCTTCATCCACCTCTACGGCGTCCAGGGCGCCGCCGCCGCCACGGTGCTGTCCCGGTCCGTGGCGCTCGCGGCGGGACTCGTCGCGGTGCGGCGCAACGCGCTGCTGCGCAAGGCACGCGAGGCGGAGGCGGGCGAGTCCCTGGCCGTCTCCCTGCGCCGGACGCTGTCGACCGGTCTGCCCATGTCCGCCGACTTCACCGTGCGGCAGACGGGCGCCCTGGTCCTGGTCGCGATCGTGGCCCGGCTCGGGGTGACGGCGGTGGCCGCGTACGCGATCGCCTACAAGGTCATGTACGTGGCGACCATGGCCTTCTACGCCGTCCGCCAGGCCGCCGCCATCCACACCGCGCACACCCGGGGCGCGGGGGAGGACGAGCGGCGGGCGATCGGGCGGCAGGCCGTGCTCGTCTCCGGCGCCCTCGGCCTCACCGCGGCCGTACTGCTGGCCGCCGGTGCCCCGTGGCTCATGGCCGCCTTCGGCGCCGGGCCCGGGGTCGCGCGCGAGGGGGTGCTGTTTCTGCGCTGCGTCGGGCCCTGGCTGCTGCTGATGGCCTGTCTCATCGCGCTCGGCGGGGTCTTCGAGGGCAGCGGGGCCGCCTCGGCGCTGCTGCGGGTGACCGTGCTCGGGACCGCGGTCCAACTGGCGCTCGCGTACAGCCTGACGGGGCTCGGGCTGCCGGGGGTGTGTCTCGCGCTGGCGCTCGCGACAGCACTGCAGTGCGCGCTGGCGGGCGTGCTGTTCCGGCGGGCCCCGGCTCAGGAGGAGACGGGGGTCTCGCCGGCGCGGGCGGGCTGAGACGGCAGGGGAGCGGGGACCGTGCGCGGCACCGTCGCCTTCCACAGGGCGCGAGCCGCGAGGAGGGTGGCGGCCACCAGGAGGCCGTTGCGCAGGAACAGCAGGGTGAGGCCGAGGCCGTCGCTGGCCACCACGTTGGCGAAGTAGAGCGGGAACTCCAGCACCGTCACGAAGCACGCCACCAGGACGAGGCCGACCGGCAGCCGCATCCGGCTCCCGGGGAAGCAGAGGCACACCGCGGCCAGCCCGACCAGCCACACCATGTACTGCGGGCTGATCACCCGGCTGGTGGTCGTGAACATCAGCACCGCCACGAAGGCCGCGTCGGCGAGCGTGTGCTCCTCGAAGCGCCGGGCCAGCAGCCGCCACAGCACCAGCCAGCCGAAGGCCGCACCGGTCAGGAACAGGGCGCCCGTGCTCACCTCGCTCACATACGGCCCGAGGAACTCGATCGAGCCGTAGTTCAGCAGCACCGTGCCCTGCCAGCCGAAGTGCCGGGCGACATGGAAGACGAGCGCGCCGAGCGACTCCACCTCGGTGCCCCGGTCGCGCTGGAAGGTCAGGAAGGCGAACCCGCCGGGCATGGCCAGGGCGAAGACGCCCGTCACCGCGATGCCGGTCACCAGGGCCGACACCCAGGCGCTCCGCCGGCAGGCGGCCAGCAGGAGCATCGCCGGCCAGACCTTCAGCAGCGCGCCGAACGCCGCCAGCGCCCCCATCGCCTTCGGGTGCCGGGCCCCGGCGAGCAGCGCGGCCACCGCCACGGCCGTGACCATCACGTCGTAGCGCGCGTACACCGTCGGACCCAGCAGCGGGACACCCACGACCCAGACCCAGGCGCCGCGCAGGGTCCGGCCGGGCCGCCGCCCGGCGTACGCCAGCAGGGCCAGGACGGCCAGGTCGGTGACGCAGACCAGGACGAAGAACGCGGTCGCGTAGTGCAGGAAGGGCAGCAGCGCGGGGGAGAGGATCGCCAGGGCGGCGGCGGGCGGGTACTGCCAGGTGACGTCGTTCTGAGGGAACGTTCCGGTGCGCAGGACGTCGTACCAGCCCTGGTAGATCACGTGCACGTCGCTCGTCACGTCCGGGCCCGGGAAGACGTACACCTTCATCACGAACAGCAGCAGCGCCGGCCTCGTGAGACACCAGATCACCGGCAGCCATGCCAGGGACCGCCTCGTGCCCGTCCTCTTCACCTGATCCCTGCCCGTCCGCGTGCTCCGTCGATGGGGTCATGATGTCCCGGAGAGCTGTGAGCGTGCCATAAGAGCTGCCCCGCACGGCTGTGAGGGTCGGGTTCGGTAGGGTCGGCGACGTGCGCAAGACCCTGATCGTGACCAACGACTTCCCGCCCCGGCCCGGCGGCATCCAGGCGTTTCTGCACAACATGGCGCTGCGGCTGGACCCGCAGCAGTTGGTCGTCTACGCGTCGACGTGGAAGCGGAGCCGGGAAGGTGTCGCGGCGACGGCCGCCTTCGACGCCGAACAGCCCTTCACCGTCGTACGGGACCGTACGACCATGCTGCTGCCGACACCCGCCGTCACCCGGCGTGCCGTCGGGCTGCTGCGGGAGCACGGCTGCACCTCGGTGTGGTTCGGGGCGGCGGCGCCGCTCGGCCTGATGGCCCCGGCGCTGCGCGACGCGGGCGCCGAGCGGCTGGTGGCCACCACGCACGGGCACGAGGCCGGCTGGGCCCAGCTTCCCGCGGCCCGGCAGCTACTGCGCCGGATCGGGGACTCCACGGACACGGTCACCTACCTCGGCGAGTACACGCGCTCGCGGATCGCCGGCGCGCTGAGCCCGCGGGCGGCCGCACGGATGGCGCAGCTTCCGCCCGGGGTCGACGAGAAGACCTTCCACCCGGACTCGGGCGGCGACGAGATCCGGGCGCGGCTCGGGCTGACGGACCGGCCGGTGATCGTGTGCGTGTCCCGGCTGGTGCGGCGCAAGGGGCAGGACACGCTGATCCGGGCCATGCCCCGGATCCTGGCCGCCGAGCCCGACGCCGTACTGCTGATCGTCGGGGGCGGCCCGTACGAGGGTGACCTGCGCAAGCTGGCCCAGGAGACCGGAGTCGCCGCCTCCGTCCGCTTCACCGGGGCCGTCCCCTGGTCCGAGCTTCCCGCCCACTACGGCGCCGGGGACGTCTTCGCCATGCCCTGCCGGACCCGGCGCGGCGGCCTCGACGTCGAGGGCCTCGGGATCGTCTACCTGGAGGCCTCGGCGACCGGGCTGCCCGTCGTCGCCGGCGACTCCGGCGGCGCGCCGGACGCGGTCCTCGACGGCGAGACGGGCTGGGTCGTCCGGGGCGGTTCGGCGGAGGAGACCGCCGAGCGGGTGGTCACGCTCCTCGGGGACGCCGAGCTGCGCCGGAGGATGGGGGAGCGGGGCCGGGAGTGGGTCGAGGAGAAGTGGCGCTGGGACCTGCTGGCCGAGAAGCTCAAAGCTTTGCTCTGAGCGGGGCTCCCGGACCCTAGGCGGAACGTAAAAATCCGCACATGCTGCGCGCATGACAGCAAAACTGATACGTCATCAACTGACGAGACGTCAAATCTTGGGCATGATAGCCCTCCAGACGGCCGCCGCGTCCGGCCTCACCCGCATCGGTCTGCAGTCCGCGTCGGCCGTCGAACCGGCCGCCGTGGACAACGCGCCCGCCATCGTCGTCGGTTCCGGCTACGGCGGCGCCGTGGCCGCCCTCCGCCTCGGTCAGGCCGGCATCCGCACCCTCGTCCTGGAAATGGGCCGGCTCTGGAACACCCCCGGCCCCGACGGCAAGATCTTCTGCTCCACCCGCACCCCGGACCGGCGCTCCATGTGGTTCCGTACCCGCACGGAGGCCCCGCTGGCCACCTTCCTGTGGCTGGACCTGGTCAACAAGGACATCAGCGCCTACCCGGGCGTTCTGGACCGCGTGCACTACGACCACATGTCCGTGTACGTCGGCCGAGGCGTCGGCGGCGGGTCCCTGGTCAACGGCGGCATGGCGGTGACCCCGCTCCGGTCCTACTTCGCCGAGCAGTTCCCGACCGTGGACACCGCGGAGATGTACGGCACGTACTTCCCGCGCGCCCGCTCCATGCTCGGCGTCAACACCATCGACCCGGCCTGGTTCGAGTCCACCGAGTGGTACCGCTTCACCCGGATCTCCCGCAAACACGCGGACAACGCCGGGCTGAAGACCACCTTCGTGCCCAACGTCTACGACTTCGGCCACATGGAGCGCGAGGCGGCCGGCACGGCGACCGGATCCGCGCTCGCGGGCGAGGTCATCTACGGCAACAACCACGGCAAGCGCAGCCTCGACAAGACCTACCTCGCCTCCGCGCTCGGCACCGGGAACGTCACCCTCCACACCATGGAGCGGGTGACCTCGATCAGCAGGGCCGCCGACGGGACGTACGTCCTGAGCGCCGACCGGATCGACGACACCGGCACGGTCGTCGAGACCAAGGAGTACGCCTGCACCTACCTCTTCCTCGGCGGCGGCAGCATCGGTACGACGGAACTCCTGGTCCGCGCCCGGGAGTCGGGCACCCTGCCCGCCCTGGACGCGAGCGTCGGCACCGGCTGGGGCACCAACGGCAACGTGATGCTCGGCCGGGCCAACCACCTGTGGGACACGGTGGGCGCGAACCAGTCGACCATGCCGGTCATGGGCATCGACGACTGGGCCAACACGGCCAACCCCGTCTTCGCCGAGATCGCGCCCCTGCCCATGGGGCTCGAACACTGGGTCAGCCTCTATCTGGCGATCACCAAGAACCCGGAGCGGGCGTCCTTCTCGTACGACCCGGCGAGCGGCGCCGTGCGGCTCGGATGGAGCGCGGCGCAGAGTGCCGTGTCGGTGGGCATGGCGAAGAAACTGTTCGACCGGATCAACAGGGCGAACGCCACGATCTACCGGTACGACCTGTTCGGCTCGGGCAACAAGGTCTTCGCCGACGATTTCACGTACCACCCGCTGGGCGGCTGTGTGCTGGGCCGGGCGACGGACGACTACGGGCGGGTCAGGGGCTACCGCAGGCTCTACGTCACCGACGGCTCGCTGGTGCCCGGGTCGATCGGCGTCAACCCCTTCGTGACCATCACGGCCCTCGCCGAACGCACGATGGCGCGGGTCCTCGTGGAGGACACCGCGCCATGACGCCGCTCGCGCACTACTTGGCGTAGATCGCCTCGACCTCGTGCGCGTAGTCCTTCGCCACCACGTTCCGCTTCAGCTTCAGTGAGGGGGTCAGGTGGCCCGAATCCTCCGTGAACTGGGAGGACAGAACGCGGAACTTCCGCACCGATTCCGCCTTCGACACCGCGGCGTTGCCGTCGTCGATCGCCGTCTGGATCGCGGCCAGCAGGTCCGGGTCCTCGCACAGCGACGCCGCGGTGGAACCCGCCGGCTTGCCGTGGTCCGCGCACCAGCGGCCCAGGAACTCCTCGTCGATGGTGACCAGCGCGCCCACGAACGGCCGCCCGTCGCCCACCACCATGCACTCCGCCACCAGCGCGTGCGCCCGGATGCGGTCCTCGATCACGGCCGGGGCGACGTTCTTGCCGCCCGCGGTGACGATGATCTCCTTCTTGCGGCCGGTGATCTTGAGGTAGCCGTCCTCGTCGAGGGTGCCGATGTCACCGGTGTGGAACCAGCCGTCGGCCAGCGCCTCCCCGGTCGCGCCGGGGTTGTTCCAGTACTCCTTGAACAGGTGCTCGCCGTGCAGCAGCACCTCGCCGTCGTCGGCGATCCGGACCACCGAGCCGGGCAGCGGCTGGCCGACCGTGCCGATCTTCTGCCGGTCCCAGGGGTTGAACGCCGTGGCCGCGCAGGACTCGGTCAGGCCGTAGCCCTCCAGGACCGTGAAGCCGATGCCGCGGAAGAAGTGGCCCAGTCGCTCGCCCAGCGGGGCGCCACCGGAGATGGCGTACTCGCCCCGGCCGCCGAGGACCGCGCGGAGCTTGCTGTAGACGAGCTTGTCGAACGTCTTGTGCTTGATCTTCAGGCCGAAGGACGGGCCCGAGGGAGTGTCCAGCGCCTTGCTGTAGGCGATCGCGGTGTCGGCGGCCTTGTCGAAGATCTTGCCCTTGCCGTCGGCCTGCGCCTTGGCGCGCGCCGAGTTGTAGACCTTCTCGAAGACGCGCGGTACGCCGAGGATCAGCGTCGGGCGGAACGAGGCCAGCTCGTCGGTGAGGTTCTTGATGTCCGGGACGCAGCCGAGCTTGATCGGCGCCATCATGGGCGCGATCTGCACCAGCCGCCCGAAGACGTGCGCGAGCGGCAGGAAGAGGAGCACCGAGCACTCGCCCGTGCGGAACAGCGGACGCAGCCGCTCCACGATGTTGCCGCACTCGGCGAAGAAGCTGCGGTGGGTGAGCACACAGCCCTTGGGGCGGCCGGTGGTGCCCGAGGTGTAGACGATGGTCGCCGGGTCGTCGGCCTTGGCGATCGAGCCGCGCTCCTCGACCGTCCGGTCGGTGACGTCCTGCCCGAGCCGGCCCAGTTCGTCGAGACCGCCGCCGTCGATCTGCCACACGTGCTTCAGCGCCGGCAGCCGGTCGCGCACCGACTCGACGGCGGCCGTGTGCGCGTCCGACTCCACGATGCACGCGGTGGCGCCCGAGTCACCGAGGATCCATTGCACCTGCTCCGGCGAACTGGTCTCGTACACCGGCACGGTCACCGCGCCCGCGCTCCAGATCGCGAAGTCCAGCAGCGTCCACTCGTAGCGCGTGCGGGACATCAGGCCCACCCGGTCGCCAGGCTGGACACCGGCGGCGATCAGCCCCTTCGCGGCCGTGTGCACCTCGGCGAGGAAGGCGGTGGCCGTGACGTCCTGCCAGGTACCGCCGATCTTGCGGGCGATGACGGCGACGTCCGGGTGCTGCGCGGCGTTTCTGCGGACGATGTCGGTGAGATTTCCGTCCGCAGGGACCTCGTACAAAGCCGGAAGGCTGAACTCGCGCAAGACTGCTGCTCCTCATAGGGCGCCGGCGCCACGACGTTGTGTGCTGCGACGGTGCGGTCCAAGGCTCGGGCAGGTACTCAGGCATTCACTTGTTGAAATGCAGAGCACGACTGGACGGCCCGGACGTTACCCGCCGGTATGGCTTCTGCGACAGGGGTTCCTGTCGAGATGTTCGCTGCGTCACACACTTGGGTATTCCTTCGCGCACAGTAGTCCACGTACTAACTGACTGGCCAGTAACCGCAGGTAGGGCCGCCACTGTTCACAAGGACAGCGCTCGGCCTACTCTTGATCGCCATGGCACCCACACCAGCCGGAAACCACAGGACGCGCGTGCACGTGGTGAGCGACGTGCACGGCAACGCCCGTGACCTGGCCAGGGCCGGCGAGGGCGCCGACGCCCTGATCTGCCTGGGCGACCTCGTCCTCTTCCTCGACTACGCCGACCACTCGCGCGGCATCTTCCCCGACCTGTTCGGCGTCGAGAACGCCGACCGCCTCGTGGCGCTGCGCACCGCCCGCCGCTTCGAGGAGGCACGGGAGCTCGGGGCCCGGCTGTGGGCCGGGGTCGGCGCGGACCGGGCCTCGGTGATCGAGAAGGCCGTGCGCAAGCAGTACGCCGAGATGTTCGCCGCGTTCCCCACTCCTACGTACGCGACCTACGGCAACGTCGACATGCCGCCGCTGTGGCAGGAGTACGCCGGGCCCGGCACGACCGTCCTCGACGGCGAGCGCGTCGAGATCGGCGGCCGGGTCTTCGGCTTCGTGGGCGGCGGCCTGCGCACACCGATGCGGACGCCGTACGAGATCAGCGACGAGGAGTACGCGGCGAAGATCGAGGCCGTGGGCGAGGTCGACGTGCTCTGCACGCACATCCCGCCCGAGGTTCCCGAACTGGTCTACGACACCGTCGCCCGCCGCTTCGAGCGGGGCAGCCGCGCCCTGCTGGACGCCATCCACCGCACCCGGCCCCGGTACGCCCTGTTCGGGCACGTGCACCAGCCGCTCACGCGGCGCATGCGGATCGGGGCCACCGAGTGCGTGAACGTGGGGCACTTCGCGGGGACCGGGACGCCCTGGGCGCTGGAATGGTGAGGACGTCCCAGGTCGGGTGAGATCGGCGGGCCCCGTGCGCGGTAGCCTTCACGCTGCACACACGTGCGCACGACGACGTCTTACCGGCCCGTATCTGGAGGAGCCACGGCGATGGCGGAACACACCAGCTCGAGCATCACCATCGAGGCAGCCCCGGCCGACGTCATGGCGGTCATCTCCGACTTCGCCCGCTACCCGGACTGGACCGGCGAGGTGAAGGAGGCGGAGGTCCTCAAGACCGACGAGGAGGGCCGCGCCGAGCAGGTGCGCCTCGTCATGGACGCGGGTGCGATCAAGGACGACCAGGTGCTCGGATACACCTGGACCGGCGAGAACGAGGTGTCCTGGACGCTGGTGAAGTCCCAGATGCTGCGGTCTCTGGACGGCTCGTACATCCTCAAGCCCGCCGGGGCGGGGAGTACGGAGGTCACCTATGTGCTGACCGTGGACGTCAAGATTCCGATGCTCGGGATGATCAAGCGGAAGGCCGAGAAGGTCATCATCGACCGGGCGTTGGCGGGGTTGAAGAAGCGCGTGGAATCGGGCAAGTAGCTACGCCACCCGACGTCGGCGGCGACACCGGGCACCTTGTCGACGCCCGGTACCGTTCATCCCCATGCGCACCATCCTGATCATGGGCCCCGGCGGTAGCGGGCGTACCACGCTCGCCGCTGCCACCGCGGTCACCGCCGCCCGCGAGGGCACCCGCACTCTCGTCCTCAGTACCGACCGCACCGACACCCTCGGTGCCGCGCTGGGGAGCGGCACGGGGCCTGAGCCCGTCGAAGTCGCACCCTGTCTGACGGCCTGGCGGCCCGACCCCGCCCAGGACTTCCGCAAAGACCTCACCGCCCTTCAGGACCGTGCCTCCTCCGCCCTGGACCTCCTCGGTGCCTCCCGGCTGGACCCGGAGGAACTCACCCCGCTGCCCGGCGCGGAGGAACTCGCCCTGCTGCGCGCCCTGCGCGACGCGGCCCTGTCGGAGTCGTACGACCTCCTCGTCGTCGACCTGCCGCCGGCGCCGCAGGCCCTCGCCCTCCTCGCCCTGCCCGAGGAGCTGCGCCGCTACCTGCGCCGTCTGCTGCCGCCCGAACGGCAGGCCGCCCGCGCCCTGCGCCCCGTCCTGGGACGGCTCGCCGGCGTTCCCATGCCCGCCGAGTGGCTGTACGAGACGGCGGGCCGCTGGGATCTGGAGCTGGCGGCCGTGGAGGCGATCGTCGCCGACCGCGACACCGTCGTACGGCTGGTCGCCGAGCCCGGCCCGGCCGGTGCCGACGCCGTCCGCACCGCCGGCCTCGGCCTCGCCCTGCGCGGCCTGCGTACCGACGTCGTGGTCGCCAACCGCGTCCTGCCCGAGGCGTCCCCGGACACCTGGCTCGCCGGGCCGGTCGCCCAGCAGCGCAAGACGCTGGAGGAGTGGCGGGAGGCGTACGACGTGCGCACCGTCGCCCACCTGGGACGCGACCCGCGCGGCGCCGACGACCTCACCGCCCTCGCGGCGCCCGGCGCCCAGCACGCCGGCAACCCGGTCGAATGGCCCGTGACCGACCGGCTCGGCGAGGACGGTGTGCTCGTCTGGCACATCCCGCTGCCCGGCGCCATACGCGAGGAACTGGACCTCGTCCGGCGCGGCGACGAACTGGTCGTCACCGCGGGGCGGTTCCGCCGAATCGTCCCGCTGCCCTCCGCGCTGCGCCGCTGCACCGTCGACGGGGCCGCCCTGCGCGAGGGCGAGCTGCGCGTCCGCTTCGCACCCGACCCGAAACTGTGGCCGACGGCCCGGTGAGCGCGGTACGCCCGTTCGGGTAACGTCGTAGAGACGAACCGTAGTCAGGAGTCCGTCATGAGCGAAGAGCTCCCCCCGTCCGACGCCGCCCGCGAAGAGGCCGTGGACGAGGTACGGGCGACCGACGCCGACGCCTGGGCGACCGCGTGCGCCGAGGACCTCGAAGCGGAGAAGGCCCGCCGCCGTGCTCAGTACGGCACGCCTCCGGGTTCCGCGGCCGAGGAACTGAAGAAGCTCGTCGACGCCGTCGCGGACAAGCTGTCCGGCATCGAGTCCCCGCTGTTCGGCGCGGTCGCCGGGCCCGCCGCGCAGCAGGTCGTCCGGCAGGTCGTCCAACAGGCCAAGGACGCCGTGGAACCCGTCATCGAGCGCAACCCGGACGTCTTCGACCACCTGGCGGCGGCCGGGAACGAACTGCTCGCCGCCTACCGCTCCGCCGTGCAGGCCCAGGAGCGGAGCTGGACCGGCCGCGACGACGACACCGATCCCCGTGACCTGGACGAACGCCGTGACCGGGGCGACGACGACGGCCCCGGGGAGCGCATCGACCTGGACTGAGCCCCCGGCCGAGCCCTCGGCCTCTCGGGTACCGTTGCCCATAGCGGGGCTCGACCGAAACTGAGGGATTCATGGGACTCACCATCGGCGTCGACATCGGCGGCACGAAGATCGCGGCCGGCGTGGTCGATGAGGAAGGCAACATCCTCTCGACCCACAAGGTGCCGACCCCGGGTACGGCCGAGGGCATCGTGGACGCCATCGCCTCGGCGGTGGAAGGCGCACGCGTCGGGCACGACATCGTCGGCGTGGGCATCGGCGCGGCCGGCTATGTGAACCGGCAGCGCTCCGAGGTCTACTTCGCGCCCAACATCCACTGGCGCAACGAGCCGCTCAAGGAGAAGGTCGAGGCCCGCGTGGGCCTTCCGGTGGTCGTCGAGAACGACGCGAACGCCGCGGCGTGGGGCGAGTACAAGTTCGGCGGGGGCAAGGGCCACCGCAACGTCATCTGCATCACCCTGGGTACCGGCCTCGGCGGCGGCATCATCATCGGCAACAAGCTGCGCCGCGGGCACTTCGGCGTGGCAGCCGAATTCGGCCACATCCGCATGGTGCCGGACGGCCTGCTGTGCGGCTGCGGCTCGCAGGGCTGCTGGGAGCAGTACGCCTCGGGCCGCGCGCTCGTCCGGTACGCCAAGCAGCGCGCCAACGCCACCCCGGAGAACGCCGAGATCCTGCTCGGCCTCGGCAACGGCACGCCCGAGGGCATCGAGGGCAAGCACATCTCCATGGCCGCCCGCCAGGGCGACCGCGTGGCCGTCGACTCCTACCGCGAGCTGGCCCGCTGGGTCGGCGCGGGCCTCGCCGACCTCGCCTCCCTCTTCGACCCCTCCGCGTTCATCGTGGGCGGCGGCCTCTCCGACGAGGGCGAACTGGTCCTCGGCCCGATCCGCAAGTCCTACAAGCGCTGGCTGGTCGGCGGCAACTGGCGCCCGGTGGCGGAGGTAAGAGCGGCCGAACTGGGCAACAAGGCAGGCCTGGTCGGCGCGGCGGACCTGGCGAGGGAACCCGACCCGATCATGTAATCGCCCCAAGGGGCGCGGGGAACTGCGCGATCAGCCACATCCGACCGGCACTCGCGCACAATCCCCGCGCCCCGCCCCATTGGGCGTAAATTGCTCACATGCCCCTGCTCCCCAACTCCCGTACCGAACCCGACGGTTCCGTGGTCATCAGGGTCCTCAGCTACAACATCCGCTCGATGCGCGACGACACAGCCGCCCTGGCTCGCGTGATCAGGGGCTGCGGCCCCGACCTGGTCCTCGTCCAAGAAGCCCCCCGCTTCTTCCGCTGGCGCAAGAAACTCGCCCGCCTGGCCCGCGCGGCCGACCTCGTCATCCTCACCGGCGGCGCCACAGCCGCGGGCCCGGCGATCCTCTGCTCGCTCCGGGCGACGATCGAGCGCACGGAGGACGTCCTCCTGCCCCTCACCCCCGGCCTGCACCGCCGCGGCTTCGCCACCGCCGTCGTCCGGTTCGCCGGCACCCGGCTCGGCGTCCTGAGCTGCCATCTGTCGCTGCAGAAGGACGAACGCTACGAGCAGGGCGGCATGCTCCTCGACCGGCTCGCCGGGATGGGCGTGGAGCACGCGATCGCCGGCGGTGACCTGAACGAGCGCCCGGACGGCCGCACCTTCCGCCGGCTGACCGACGGTCTCACCGACTGCTGGGCCGCCGCGCCCTGGGGCGGCGAGCACACCTGGACCCCCGCCGACCCCTACCAGCGCATCGACGCGATCTTCGCGACCAAGGGCATCGAGGTACTGGGCTGCGGCGTGCCGGCCGGTCACCCCGGGGTGACCGACACAGACCAGAGGGGGGCCCCCGACCAACACCCCGGCCAGGCCGCCCACAAGATTACCGGTCGCGTATAAA
>NZ_JBHUQX010000175.1:0-18114 GCF_042674225.1 Streptomyces sp. NPDC056948 | reverse complement strand
CCAAGGGCTGGCTGGTCACCGCGGCCTGGCGCAAGTTCCTCGACGCGACACGCGCCGACACCGCCCGCCGCCGGCGTGAGGACCGCGTCGAGGAGGAACCGGCGCCCGGGCCGGCGCCCGCGGCCGACGACACGCTCCAGCTCTACTTCCTGTGCGCCCATCCCTCGCTGACCCCGGCCTCGGCGGTCGCGCTCACGCTGCGCGCCGTCGGCGGCCTCACCACCCGGCAGATCGCCGAGGCCTACCTGGTGCCCGAGGCGACCATGGCGCAGCGCATCAGCCGGGCCAAGCGCACGGTCTCCGCTGTGCGGTTCGACCAGCCCGGGGACGTGGCCACCGTCCTGCGCGTCCTCTACCTGGTCTTCAACGAGGGCTACTCCGGCGACGTCGACCTCGCCGCCGAGGCCATCCGGCTCACCCGGCAGCTCGCGGCCGCGATCGACCACCCCGAGGTGGCAGGGCTGCTCGCCCTCATGCTGCTCCACCACGCCCGGCGTGCCGCCCGGACCGCGCCCGACGGCAGCCTGGTACCGCTCGCCGAGCAGGACCGCGGCCGCTGGGACACCGCGTCGATCGCCGAGGGCGTCGGGATCCTCCAGGCGGCCCTCGCCCGTGACCGGCTGGGCGAGTTCCAGGCCCAGGCCGCCATCGCGGCCCTCCACGCCGACGCGCCCACCGCCGAGGAGACCGACTGGGTGCAGATCGTCGAGTGGTACGACGAGCTGGCCCGCCTGACCGACAGCCCGGTCGTCCGGCTCAACCGCGCGGTCGCCGTAGGGGAGGCCGACGGCCCGCGCGCCGGCCTGGCGGCACTCGCGGCGCTGGACACCTCACTGCCCCGTCACACCGCGGTGGCGGCGTACCTCCACGAACGCGAAGGCGACCTGACGACGGCGGCCCGCCTGTACACCGAGGCGGCCCACAAGGCCCCGAACCTCGCCGAGCGCGATCACCTGACGCGGCAGGCGGCGCGGCTCAACGCGGGTCGGGGTCGCTGACGGGTCGCGCGTGGACTGTGTCGGCGTCGGGGGTGAGCTCACCGGGGCGTTCGAGCAGACTCAGCAGCGCACGCGCGTTGACGCCGGCGTCGTGCAGCCGCCTGGCCGGATCACCTGATGCCGTATCGCTGTTGAGGAGTTCGTCCGTGTGCCTCAGGACGATCCGTGCTGTGCCCTGCATGCCGTCCCGCATCCGCGGCATGAGCTTCGACAGCTCCGGTGCCAGCAGCCGTACGTACCCCTCCATCTCCTGGAGGCGGGCCCGCTGTTCGGCCGACTGCCCGCCGGGGCCCCACAGCGTCTCCTCGCACCGTCGTCGGATCAGCGCCGCGTCGAACTGACCTTTCGCGCCGCTCACTCCTCCGGCTCCGTGGTCAGGCAGTGCCGACCGGCGGCGATCAGCCGGGCGACCTTCAAGGGCCTGCACAGGGTCGCGGCCGAGTCCATCGGCACCGACCAGTAGGTGGCGCGAGCCGGGGTGTATCGCACGGCGTCCGCCCTGGGGACTCCGAGGTAGCTGCCCTGGCCCAGGCACTCCACGTCCAGGGGCCTCCAGTCGTCGACGGCCTGACGCCACCTTCTCGGCATGCTCGCGGGCACCAGGGCGTAGTAGCGGAGGTGCCGCGGATCGCAGATGACCGGGCCGTCGTCGAGGGTGTGGCGCATGAACTCGTCGAGCTCCGACGCCTCGGTGCTGTCCGTCAGGGCGACCACGAGACGACCGGGGATCCGCACGGCTGAGAACAAGATGCCGAGCGGGAGCATGGCCACGTGGTGCTGCTGCCATTCCAGGCGGGCGCGGTCGCGGCTCGGTGCGGGGAGTGTCGCCAGGAGCCGGTGCTCAAGCAGAAGCGCACGCTCAGCGCCGGTCGCGATCGCAGACATCGACGGCTCCGCCGATTTCTCTGACTTTGAGGCGTGTTGGATTGCCTCAGGCATGGTGGCGACTCCTCACGGTCGTCCATGCCCCGGCAGACCTATGGGGCCACGGCCGCCGGGGCTCTTCGCGTCCAGAATGGATTTCTCGCGAAGAGCGCACCTCCCGCAGCGCGGTATACCCATGATGGGTACAGCCCTCAGACAGACATCCCGCAGACTCAGGCGAGCAGGAAGGGCACGCATGATTCACCCGTCACCGACCGCGCTGCCCCGGGAACTTCTCGCAGATCAGGAAATGCGCCGAGCGCTGGAGATGCACGACTTCGGGACGGTGTTCCGGCTCGCGAAGAGCCGCGCTGGGATCAGCTACTCACGAATCGCCGCTGAGTGCGACATCAAGCCGGATCGGGTCGGCACGCTGGCCAAAGGGCAGGGAAAGATCACCACGTTCGACAAGGTCCGGCAGATCGCGGACGCGTTACGCGTCCCCGGCCACATGGTGGGTCTGACTCCAGGCCCGTGGGAGACCGACGAGCCTCCTACTCAGACGTACGACCCACGGAGGGGACAGACCAGCGTGCGCCGCAGAACCGTCCTCCAAGCCGCCACCAACACCGGCTTGGCAGCCGCGCTGCCCGCACTGACGAAACCGCCGGCCCCCCGGCACGTCTCCGACGGGGACGTCGAGCGCCTGCGGCATCGCACGGCACGCCTCCGCCGACTCGACGACATCCTCGGCGGCGGCGACACATACCGCGTCTATGTCAGCGAGTACCAGGCCACCAAGGCCCTGCTGCGCACCTCCACCTTCACCCCGGAGTCCCGCCGCCGCACAGTCGCCCTGCTCGCCGAGCAGGCCCAGCAAGCGGGTTGGGCCGCATTCGACGGAGGCCAGCAGAAGCAAGCCGAGAGCCTGTATGAGGAGAGCAGGCGCGCGGCCTGTGAAGCGGTGGAGAGCGATCTCCTGGGCAACGCGTACGCGTTCCTTGCCTATCAGACCGCAGACAGGAACACGGCGGTCGAGATCGCCTCCAGCAGCTGCTCCACCCTCACGTCGAGCACGCCCGCCTGTGTGCGTGCGCTCCTGTACGAGCGGATGGCGTGGGCCTGCGCCGTCGCCGACCGGCCTCACGGAGTCGAGCAGGCACTGGACGCGGCGCGGATTGCCCTCGACGAGAAGCCTCAGTTCGGGGAACCTCAGCCGGACTGGGCTGCTTGGGTCGACCAGACGGAGCTGGACATCATGACCGGCCGCTGCTGGACGGAACTCCGTCGCCCCCTCCGGGCCGTGTCAGTCCTGGAGGTGGCGCTGGCCCGATACGACGACTCTCATGCGCGGGACAAGGCCCTGTACCTGTCGTGGCTCGCAGGTTCCTATCTGACCGCCGGGGAGGTCGAGCAGGCGGCCACGGTCACAGGCCGCGCCCTCGGTCTCGCCTCCGGGGTGGCGTCCGTACGGCCACGACAGCGGCTTGCGCCTGTCCTGCAACGGCTCGGCCAGTACAAGGCGCTCCCTGCGGTCGCCGAGGTCCTGGAGCACGCGGGCGGTTGAGCTACGCGGGCGGCGTGGTGCTCGCGGCGATCCACTCCAGGCACCCCTTTGAGCCGGCTTCGATCGGCACGGCCGCGATCTCCGGGTTCTGCCACGGGTGGTGCTTCAGCAGGTGGGACTCCAACTCCGGGTAGCGGGATCGGGTGGTCTTCAGCAGGAGCTGCCACTCCTCCCCAGTGCCGAACTCGCCGTCGTGCCAGAACGCCGACGTGACAGGGCCGATGATCTGCGCGCCGGCCGCGAGTCGCTCGGCGACGACCGAACGGGCGAGTTCAACGGCCTGGTCATGAGTCGGGGTCGCGGTCGATACGTGGAGAAAGTCAGCCATGCCGGGAGCGTAGGCGGCGGCGAGAGGTTCAGGAAGAGCATCACGAGGCCGCGACATGGTTGTTCCGGAGGCCAGTAGCTGTCGGGGCGGCGGGTGGCCAGGCCCGTTTGCGGGCTTTGGCCCGTTGCTTCGGTGAGCGGCGTTGACGTGCGCGCTCGCGCCTCGCATGGACGCCGGGTGGGCTCAGCGGCGATCGGTGGGTGGGGGGCCGGAGCGGCGTAATTCGGTGTTCGGGAGGGTGGGGGGCGGCCTACGGTGAGGTCCATATGACACTCCTACATGTTCATGACTATGGGGGCGATGGCCCGCGACTGGTTCTTCTGCACGGGTTCGGGCGGTCTCTGGCCGACTGGAGCGCCTCGGCCGCACGGCTCGTCGCCGGGCATCGTGTGCTTGCCGTTGATCTGCCCGGGCACGGGCGTTCTCCCGATGTCTCCCCCTGGGCTCTTCCCACTGTGGTGCGGGACATCGCGGAGACGCTGGACGCGCACGGCGTGCCGGAATCCGTCGTGGTGGGGCATTCTCTCGGGGGACTGGTCGCCGTCGAGTACGCCCGGGCGTACCCGGACCGTGCGCGTGCCGCCGTGAATCTCGACGGGTTCTGGTGGCGGCGCGAGTACCCCGGCGCCGAACAGGTGGCCGAAGGGCTGCTGGCGTCGGTCGGGGCCGTCGCGCCGGCCGGGTACATCGAGCAGCAGGTCATCAACTCCGCCCGGTTCGAAGTTCCCGCCGACCGTGCGGAGGCCGCTGCCCGCGCGGCGGCGCGTCCGCTGCCCGACGGCACCTGGCAGACGCTGCCGGAACGGGCGGCGGCGCTGGAGATCGTCGACGAACTCCACCGGCTCGGCGCGCAGGGTGTGACCGCCTGGCTGGACGGGGTGGACCGCCCGCTGCTGCTGGTGCAGGCCGGGCGACGGCTGCCGCCCGCGCCGGGCATGGAGTGGTTCGACGCGTTCAGCGCCCGGTTCGCCCGCGAGGTCTCCGATGAGCTGGCCGTGGTCTCCCGCACGCGGCCGACGATCAGCGTCCAACGCATCGACGCCACCCATCCCATGATCCTGGAGACCCCTGAGGCGGTGGCGACGCTGGTCGCCGGGTTTGTCCGCGCCCTGCCCGGCTGAGGAATCCGGCACACTGGACCCGAGCTGCTTCGCCGCTTCGAAAGGTCCGTTGTTGTCACTCGGCATGGTCCTCGGAGACGTGGACGTCGTGACCCGGCACGCTCGTTCACGCCCGATTTCCCGAGGAGTATGCCGTGTCCACGATCCACTGGATCGAGACTGAACCCCGTTCCGCCCGCTGGCATTCCGAGTCCGGACTGCCCCTGCCCCGTACGGTCGTCGTAGCCGACGACCGTACGCGGGCCGCCGTCGCCTACCGGCTGGCCTGTGAGGGCACCGCGTTGCTGTGGCGGGGGGATTTTCAGAACGCTCGGCAGTTGCTGCGTGCCTTGGACCGCCGTGTCGGGCGTACCGCGCCCGGGGCGGCGGACACGCCTGCCGAGACCTTCCGGTTGCAGCGCCGGTTCCGGGGCCATCGTGCGCGCGTGCTCGGCAAGCTGGTGGTCGTGCTGGAGGCGGACCACGGACTGGACCTCCGCCGGGCTCCCGATGTGCGTCAGGCGGTCGCCGAGGCGTACGGGGCGTTCGACGGGCCCGTGGCCGTCGCCCTCTCCGAGCTGCTGGGGGTGATCAGTGCCCGGCAGTGGCGGGAGAAGGGCGTGTACGTCCCGGCGCTGGAAGCGCCGGTTCACCCGCACTATGGGGTGTTCGCGCCCACCCGGAGCGAATACGTCGATCTCGTCGCCCAGGCCCCGCTGCCGCGTGGCGGTGACGTACGCGTCGCGTTCGACCTGGGCACCGGAACCGGCGTGCTCGCCGCCGTGCTGGCCCGGCGGGGCGTCGGGCAGGTCGTGGCGACCGACGTCAGTGCGCGGGCCCGGGCGTGTGCGCAGGACAACGTGGGGCGGTTGGGGCTCACGGAGGTGGTCCGGGTGGCCGGGCCCGAGCTGTATCCCGAGGGGCGCGCCGATCTGGTCGTGTGCAACCCGCCCTGGATTCCCGGCCGTCCCGCCTCCGACCTCGACCTCGGCGTCTACGACGCGGGCGGCGGCATGCTTCAGAGCTTCCTGAGCGGGCTCGCCGGGCGGCTGGAACCCGGCGGTGAGGGCTGGCTCGTGCTGTCCGACCTGGCCGAGGGGCTCGGGCTGCGCAGCCGGGAGGAGCTGATGACCGCCGTGGAGAGTGCCGGGCTGCGGGTGGTCGGCCGGCTGGACACGCGTCCGCGTCACGCTCGTGCGGGGGACACAGACGATCCGCTGCACGCCGTACGGGCCGCCGAGGTCACCTCGCTGTGGCGGCTGGCCGTCGTCTAGGGCCTGATCCGAACGACAGAAACGGCTTCCTCGTCCTGGAGCGCAGCCTCGCCCGTCCTAGCCCTCCGTCAGCCGCGCGAAGCGCCCCCGGTGGAACAGCAGCGGGCCGTCCGGATCGTCCGTGCCCGTGCCGAGGGCGTTCACCCGGCCGACCACGATCAAGTGGTCGCCGCCGGTGTGGACGGCGTGGATCGCGCAGTCGATCCAGGCGACCGCGCCCGACAGGCGGGGCGAGCCGGACACCGGGGCCGCGTCGTACGCCACGCCCGAGAACTTGTCCGCGCCGCTCACCGCGAAGGAGCGGCACAACTCGTCCTGGCCGGCGCCCAGGACGTTGACGCAGAAGACGCCCGCACGGGCGATGCGCGGCCAGGTCGTCGACGTACGGCCCACCATGAAGGCCACGAGGGGCGGGTCGAGGGAGAGGGAGCTGAAGGACTGGCAGGCGAAGCCGGCGGGGGCGGCGTCGGAGGTGGCCGGGGGTGCCGTCACGATCGTCACGCCCGTCGCGAAGCGACCCATGACGCTACGGAACTCCCGCTGGTCCAGGGGAGCGCGCTCGTCTTCGCCCACGCAGCGCAGCTCCGGGCGCGGCAGCGCTTCCACAGGCCCTGGGGCCGGGGTGCGGGTCGACCTGAGGTAGCGGACGGCGGCTTCCGCCATCCCTGCTTGTCCCATCACGCATACGATTGAAACTGACGAGACGTCAGATTGGAAGCCTTTCAGCCTTTCAGCCTTCAGAGTCCCCTGTACACCGCGTTCCGCCGCTCCACGAAGCTCCGTACCCCCTCCTGCGCGTCCGCCGTCGTCATGTTGATCTCCTGCGCCGCGGCCTCGGCGGCGAAGGCGGTGGCCCGGTCGGTGTCCAGGGACGCGTTGACGAGCTGCTTGGTCAGGGCGAGGGCCCGGGTCGGGCCGGCGGCGAGGCGGTCGGCCCAGGCACGGGCCGTCTTCTCCAACTCCCCGTCCGCAACGACCCGGTTGACCAGGCCGAGGCGTTCGGCGTCCGCCGCCGTGAGCGCGTCGCCGAGGAACATCAGCTCCTTCGCCCGCTGCGGGCCGATGAGGCGGGGGAGCAGGTACGCGCCGCCGCCGTCGGGGACCAGCCCTCGCCGTACGAACACCTCGATGAACCTGGCCGACTCCGCGGCCAGGACGAGATCGCAGGCGAGTGCCAGATGGGCTCCGAGGCCGGCCGCCGTGCCGTTCACCGCCGCGATCACCGGCTTCTCGCAGTCGAGGACGGCGGCGATCAGGCGCTGGGCGCCGGTGCGGAGGGTGCGGGCGACATCGCCGACGCCGCGTTCGTCCGTGGTGGCGGCGCCTCGGAGGTCCGCGCCCGCGCAGAAGCCCCGGCCCGTTCCCGTGATCACCACCGCTCGGACATCGGCCGTCTCGGACGCCTCCGACAGGAGCTGGACGATCTCGTCCCGCTGGTCCGGTGTGAGGGCGTTGAGTGTCTCGGGTCGGTTCAGGGTGATGGAGAGGACCTGGCCGGCCGTCGCGTGCAGCACAGCCGGCATCAGCGGCACACCGCCAGCGCGTCCAGCGCCACCGCGCCCTGCCCCCGCGGCAGCACCATCAATGGGTTGATGTCCAACTCCGCGAGCTGGTGGCCGAGTTCCAGTGCCATGCGCTGCACGCGCAGGACGACCTCGACCAAGGCGTCCAGATCGGCCGGGGGGCGGCCCCGGACTCCGTCGAGCAGGGCCCGGCCGCGCAGACCGGCGAGCATGTCCCGCGCCTGTTCCTCGCCGAAGGGCGGTACCCCTACGGCGGTGTCGCGCAGGACCTCGACGAGGACCCCGCCGAGGCCTACGGTCACCGTCGGGCCGAACAGGTCGTCGTGGGTGACGCCCACGACCATCTCGACGCCCTGTTCGACCATCTGGCAGACCAGTACGCCGTCCAGGGAGACATCCTCGTAGCGGGCGATGTCGGTCAGCTCCCGGTAGGCGTCGCGGACCTGGCTCGCCGAGGTCAGGCCGATCTTCACCAGGCCCAGTTCCGTCTTGTGGGCGATGCGGGCGCCCGAGGCCTTCATCACCACCGGGTAGCCCACCAGGCCGGCGGCCCGGACGGCCGCCGCCGCGCTGGTCACCAACTGCTCGCGCGGTACGCGGATGCCGTACGCCCGCAGCAACTGCTTGGCCGCGTGTTCGCTGAGCTGCTCACCGGGGTGCATGAGCGCCTGCGCCTTGCGGTAGGACGGCGAAGGGGTGCGCGGGGCCTCGTCGAAGGGGGAGCGGTACGCGGCCGTGAAGCGGTGGTGGGCGAGGTAGGCGCGGACGGCGGTGAGGCAGTTGCCGACCGTGCGGAACGTGGCCACGCGGGAGGAGCCGAGCAGGACCTCGCGGTAGGCCGGTTCCGTGCCGACCGGCGATCCCCATACGACGCACACCAGCTTGTCCGTCTGCTCCGCCGCGTCGACCAGGTCCCGTACCAGTCGGTCGCTCAGGGGTGGGAAGGGGCCGGTGATCGGGCAGATCAGCACGCCGACCTCGGGGTCGGCGAGGATCGCGTCGATGATCTTCCGGCCGCGCCGGTCCCCGACCGGATGCCCGCCGTTGTCGACGGGGTTGGCGACGCTCAGGTACTCGGGTATCCACTGGTGCAGCTCGGCCTGCCTGGCCTCGGACAGGACCGGCAGCCTCAGACCCGCCTCGGTCGCCAGGTCCGCGGCGTGCGCGCCCGTGCCGCCCGAGATCGAGTAGACGACGACGCCGTCCGAGCGCGGCGGCTTGGCACGGGCCAACAGGGCTGCGGTGTCCTGGAGTTCGTCGAGGCCGTCGACGCGGATCACGCCGTACTGGCGCAGCGCCGCGTCCACCACCGCGTCCGCGCCGGTCAGTTTGCCGGTGTGGGAGGCGGCCGTGCGGGCGCCGGTCTCGGTGCGGCCCACCTTGACGGCGACCACCGGGACTCCGCGCCGGGCGGCCCGGTCGGCGGCGAGGAGGAAGGAGCGGCCGTCCTTCAGCCCTTCCAGGTAGCAGGCGATGGCGCCGATCCCGGGCTGCTCGGCGAAGTAGGAGAGGAAGTCCGCGGTCTCCAGGTCGGCCTCGTTGCCGGTGGGCGCCCAGTGGGAGAGGCGGATGCCGAGTTCCTGGAGGGCGAAGACGGGGCGGCCCTGGTGGCCGGACTGGGTGATCAGGGCGATCGCGGGGCCGTCGAGGTCGTCGCGGAAGTGCTCGAAGGCGTTGAGGTTGGTGTTGGGGCCCAGCAGCCGCAACCCGGAGCGTTCGACCGCGGCGGCGAGTCGCCGCTGGGCGGCCTCGCCCTCAGGGCCGGTCTCCGCGAACCCGGAGGCGAAGACGACCGCGAACCGCGCCTTGGCCTCGGCCAGTTCCTCGAGCACGGGGAGGGGGTCGCCGACGAGTACCACCGCCAGGTCGACCTGCTCGGGCAGGTCGGCGACGGAGGGGGAGCAGGCGAGGCCGAAGACGGACGGGCGGCTCGGATGCACCGGGTACAGCCGGGCCCCGACGCGCTCGGCCCAGTCGGCCAGTTGGCGGGTCACGCCGGTGTTGGGGCGTCCCTCGGCGTCCGAGGCGCCGATCACGGCGACGGACCGGGGCCGGAAGAAGTGGTCGAGATCGGGTACGTCGGCGTGCAGCGGGCGCCCGCTGACGTCGAAGTCGCCCTCCTGGGCCGGCCTGCCGTGCACGGCAGGCGCGGGCCGCTCGCCACAGGCGATGGCCCGGGCCCGGCGGGAGTCGGTGGTGAGGGTGCCGTGGGTCGATCCAAGCATCGTTTCCGCCCGCTCCCTGTGAGACAGCCGCTAACTGACGCACTGTCAGATTACTGAACTGATGCGGCGTCAGGAATGGCCGTGCAGGCAAAGCCGCCGGGAGGGGGTGCCTGGAGGCGGGGGAGGGTGGTTCCTCTGCGTGCCGGTCCGCAGGCGGGCCGGGTGAGGCGCCGAGATGTGTCGCCTACACCGAACCGTCCCGCGCGATGGCCTTAGCGATGCGCACCGCGTCGAGCGCCAGCTCGCGCAGGTTGCCGCTGATCGGGTTGGTGAAGCCGGTGAAGTACAGGCCGGGGGCTGTCTTCGGGCTGCGGGCGCCGTGGACGACGGGCTTGCCGCCGGCGTTGAGTACGTCGAGGTGGCCGACCAGGCCTTCCAGGGCGCGGACGTATCCCGTGGCGGCTATCACCGCGTCCGGGGAGAGCCGGGTGCCGTCGGCCAGCACGATCTTGCCGTCGCCCTCGAAGGACTCCACGGCGGCCACGATCTCGACCTTGCCCTTGCGCACGGCGTCGATCAGGCCGACGTCCTGCACCGGGATCGCGCCCTGCTTCACCCGGGTGTACAGCCCGGTGTCGGGGCGCGGCAGTCCGTGCGCCGACAGATCGGGAATCGCCACCTTGGCCTGCACCCGGCAGATCCGGTCGACGAGGCCGACCGGCAGCCGGCGTACCAGGACGCCGCTGTACTGGGCGGCCCAGCCGGCGGTCGAACGGCGCACGATGTGCGGGACGGTGCGCACGGCCAGCCGGACCCGGGAGGCACCGCTCTCCACCAGGTCCACGGCGATCTCGGCACCGGTGTTCCCGATGCCGACGACGAGGACGTCCCGGCCGGCGTAGGGCTCGCCGTCGCGGTACTCACCGGCGTGCAGGAACTCGCCGGTGAAGGCGTCGCGGCCGGGCCAGTCCGGCAGGCGCGGGGTGTGGTTGTAGCCGGTCGCGATCACGACCGCCGAGCCGGTCAGTTCCCTGCCCCCGGTGGCGTGCAGCAGCCAGCCCGTGCCGTCGGGCGCGCGCTCGATCCGGGACACCTCGACGCCGGTGACGATCTCCAGGCGGTGGTGCTCGGCGTACTTCTCCAGGTACCGCACCACGTTGTCCCGGGACACCCACCGCCCGAACCGGCGCGGCATCGGCAGCCCGGGCAGGGCCGACAGCCGGCGGGTGGTGTGCAGATGCAGCCGGTCGTAGTGGCGGCGCCAGGACGCCCCGACGCGGTCGGACCTCTCCAGGACCACGGCCCGTATGCCCCGGGCGCGCAGCGCGTACGCGGCGGCGAGTCCGCCGGGGCCGCCGCCGATGACGTAGACGGGGCGGTCCGGTGTGGGGTGCGCGGAGGAGTGTGGGGAGGGCGTGGAGTCGGCCATGAGCGGGAGCGTAATCACGAGCCTGCTTGATGGGTCTCGGTCAAGACCGGAATTGATTGCGGATTGATCACGGCTGTAGGAGGAGCGAGTGGGGCTGGTGGCGTAGCGGGCCTGGTTGTGGCGGGCTCGTGATCGTTCGTGACGGGTGCGGGAGGTGCTTGGTGCGGTGGTGTTCTGTCGGACTCATTGTGAACGCATAGCTTCACCCCGAGGTCTTGCGGATCCAGCGATCTGACGTACCGTCAGATCGCATGGACACGATCTGGCTCGGCGGAGCGGAGTGGCTGGCCGTACTGCGGATCGGGCTCGGGCTGTGGTGGCTGGAGAGCTGGCGGCACAAGGACCGCAAGGCCTGGTTCGAACGGGGCACCGGCATCAAGTGGGCGGCCGGGATAGCGGCCGAGCACCGCTGGAACGCCGTACGTTCGGGCTTCGCCACGGTCGTCGCACCCCACCCGCGCGTGATGGCGTACGTCGTCGTCTACGCGGAACTCGCCCTGGGCCTTGGCCTGATCACCGGCTTCCTCACACCGGTCGCCCTGGTCGGCGGGTTCCTCCTCAACGTCCTCTATCTCACGCTCATGATCCACGACGTGGCCGAGCAGGGGCAGAACTCGATGATGGCGCTGATGTCCGTGGTCGGGCTGTTCGGGATGTCCTGGCAGACGTGGTCGCTGGACAGTGCGCTGGGGCTGTTCTGATGACCGGGCGTTTCGACCTGCCCGAGCCCGACGCCTTCACCCGGACGTACTGGGACGCGGCAGCAGAGGGCCGGCTGCTGATCCGTCGCTGCCGGGCCTGCGGACGGGCCCACCACTACCCGCGCGAGTTCTGCCCGCGCTGCTGGAGCGAGGACGTCAGCTGGGAGGCCGCGAGCGGCCGGGCCACCCTCTACACCTGGTCCGTCGTCCACCGCAACGACCTGCCGCCCTTCGCGGAACGCGCGCCGTACGTCGCTGCCGTGGTCGATCTGGCCGAGGGGCCGCGGATGATGACGGAGGTGGTGGGGGAGAGGGAGCTGTCGGCGGGGGCGGATCTGGAGGTGGTGTTCCGGGAGGGGATCCCGGTGTTCCGGATCGTGCCCGGGATCGGGATCGGGATCGGGTAAGACCGGGATCGGGACGGGGTAAGTGAGGTGACCCCTCCCTCCCCACGGGCTTGAATGGCCCCATGGCCCCCATACGCGACCAGTCCCCGACTGCTCTCCCCGAACTCCACGGATACGGCCTCCGTCTTCGCCCTTGGGACGAAACGTCCGGCGCCGACGTCGAGACGTGGCTGTGCGGCATGCGGGACCCGGAGTTCCGGCGCTGGAACACGCCGCTGAGGCTGGTCACGGACCGGGCGAGCGCCCGGGAGTCGCTGCTCGCGCGGGCGCAGAGCGCCGTGGAGGGCACGTCGGTGTCGTTCCGGGTCGCGGACGCGCGCAGCGATACGGCCCTGGGGCACATCGGCGTCAACGAGATCAAGTACCACATGAAGGTCGCCCGCGTCGGCTACTGGGTGCTCCCCGAGGCCCGCGGCCAGGGCGTCGCCACCCGGGCCCTGCTGCTCGCCACCCGCTGGGCCTTCGGCGAACTCGGCCTGCACCGACTGGAGCTGGACCACGCGTTCGGGCACGACGTGTCGTGCCGGATAGCCGAGCGATGCGGTTTCGCGTACGAGGGAACCCTGCGCGGGGCGATCTTCCAGGAGGGCCGGCACGACGCGTTCCGGGACGCCCACCTGCACGCGCGGCTGACGACGGATCCGGAACCGGAGGCGGGCGGAGAGACCTGGGCGTAAATCGAAGGTACGGGCGGGGGCGCGGGCGCCACCATGGGGTATGCGCACCGACGACTGGCACCTCACCCAGGACCTCGACGACTTCCTCGCCCGCGCGGGATCCTTCCTCCGCTCCCAACCCGCCTTGAACACCGTCCCGTTGGCCGTCACGGAGACGCTGCGCACTCGCGGACGGCACGTCTACGGCGACGGGGTGCCGGAGTTCGGCGTGCTGGAGCGGGACGGGGCTGTCCGGGCGTCGTTCTTCCGCACTCCGCCCCACTGGTTGAACCTCACCGCCCTCACCTCCGAGGAGGCCGACACCCTCGCGGCGCGGCTGGCCGCTCTGGGGCAGCGTCTGCCCGGCGTGAACGCCGACCGGGACACCGCCGCCGCCTTCACCGAGGCCTGGCAGCGGCACACGGGCGCCACGGCCACGCTCCGTCAGCGCCAGCGGCTCTACCGGCTCGGCACCCTGACCGTGCCCGACCCCGCACCGCCCGGCGGTCCCCGGATCGCCGTCGAGGCGGACCGCGCCCGACTCATCCGCTGGCACGCGGAGTTCAGCGCCGCGATCGGTATGGGCACCCTCCGCGACGCCGGCGAGTGGGTGGACGCCCGCATCGAACAGGGCGGCATCACCTTCTGGGAGGCCCCGGACGGCACGCCCGTCGCCATGGCCGGCAGGACCCCCCGGATCGCCGGCCAGATCCGCGTCGCCCCGGTCTACACCCCACCCCACCTCCGAGGCCGCGGCTACGCGGGCGCGGCCACAGCCGAGATCAGCCGCACGGCCCTCGCCTCCGGCGCACAGGAGGTACTGCTCTTCACCGACCTGGCGAACCCGACCAGCAACGGGCTGTACCAGCGCATCGGGTACCGGGCGGTGGCGGACTTCGCGGTGTACGACTTCGACTGAATCCCCTCACGGCCACAGCAGCTCCCGCTCCCACCCCTCCTGCTCCCCGCGCCGGTAGCGCAGGCGTACGTGTCGCCGCTCTCCGTCGCCCTGGAAGAACTCGACCTCCTCCGGCCGCAGCCGGTACAGGGTCCAGGACGGTACGGGAGCCTCCGGCTCGCCGCGGGCCCGTTCCCAGGCCGCCTCGGAGGCCCGGGTCAGGTCCTCCACCGAGTCCAGGAGCTCGCTCTGGCGGCCGGTCAGCGCGGCTGCCAGGGCGCCTGTCGAGCGGGCGTGCAGGTCGCCCTGGGCGTCGGCGGACGGGGCGGCCGTCACCGGGCCGCGTACCCGGACCTGGCGGCCCAGCACCGGCCAGTAGAAGGCGAGCGCGGCGTACGGGCGGGCGGCGAGGTGCCGGCCCTTGCGGCTGCCGGCGTGGGACGCGAAAGACCAGCCGGTCTCGTCCGCGCCGTGCAGCATGACGATCCGTACGTCGGGCAGGCCGGACTCGTCGGAGGTCGCCAGGGACATGGTGTGCGGCTCGGTCTGCCCGGCCGCCACCGCCGCCGCGAGCCACTCGGTGAAGAGCGGCAGCGGGGTCGCGGGGGCGGCGGTCGGGTCGAAGGGGGGCAGGTGGGTGGACTGCGGGTCCCAGACGCGCAGTGACCTCAGCAGCTCGTGAAGATCGGGTGCCATGGGCCGATTGTCACCCGAGGGCACTCGTCATACCTGGCCCAGGTCCGACGACACCCACCGCTCCGGCCGCATCCGCAGCACCAGCTGTTCTCCGTGGTTCTTCCAGGCGAAGTCGACATAGCCGTCGACCTTGTCGGCCGGCAGATAGCGGGCCGAGAGCTCTCGGAGCAGGTCGAGGGTCGCGGGGGCCGTGTCGACGACCGGGCCCTCGACCGACACGTAGCGGATCGTGGGTTCGAGCCGGTCCACCATCAGCGAGAACCGGCCCGCCGCGCTGATCAGCTCGTTCTTGCGGGAGTCCAGGCCGGTCATGATCCAGATGTCGCCGCCGGGCTCGTACTGGTACCAGATCGGCACCGTGAGCGGGGCGCGGCCCGCCCCCGCGTCGACCGCGAGTGCGGCGACATGCGGCTCGGCCAGGAACTGTTCGCGTTCTTCGCGGGTCAGGGCCATTCCGGTCTCCTCCAGCGGCTCGCTCAGATCCTTCTCACGAATCCAACACCGGCCCTGGTGCCCGTGTTCCCTCACCCCGCCCCCAGCACCACCGTCCCCGACGAGCAGAACCAGCCCCCCGTCCCCGACGCCACCGTCAGTCGTGGCAGGGAGCCGTCTTCGCGTCGCACCTGTCGGGCGCCGCACTCGCCCCGCAGTTGTCGCACCGCCTCCACCAGCAGGAACAGACCCCGCATCCCCGGGTGCTGGGCCGACAGTCCGCCCCCGTCGGTGTTCACCGGCAGCTCGCCGCCCTCGACCCGCAGCCGGCCCTTCTCCACGAACGCCCCGCCCTCGCCCTTCGCGCAGAAGCCGAGGTCCTCCAGCGTCACCAGGGTCATATAGGTGAACGCGTCGTAGATCTCGGCGAAGTCGATCTCCGAGGGCCGTACGCCCGCCCGCTCGAAGGCCAGCCGTCCGCTCACCGCCGCCGGTGACACCGTGAAGTCCGGCCACTCGGACATCGCGGAGTGGCTGATGTGCTCCCCGCTTCCCAGTACCCACACCGGTGCCGTACGGCAGTCCCGTACGTACTCCTCCGCCGCCAGCAGCACCGCCGCCCCGCCGTCGGAACGGACACAGCAGTGCAGCTTGGTGAAGGGGTCCGCGATCATCGGGCCGGAGGCGATCTCGTCCGGCGTGATCGGGGTGCGGAACATCGCCTCCGGGTTCAGGGCCGCGTTGGCCCGGGCCTGGACCGCCACCTCCGCGAGCTGCTCGATCGTCGTGCCGTACTCGATCATGTGGCGGCGGGCCGCCATCGCGTACTTGGCGATCAGGGTGTGGCCGTAGGGGGCCTCGAACTGCAGGGGGCCGCGGGTGCCGAAGGACAGCGTCCCGGTGCGGCGGCCCGCCTTCACGTCCGCGCGGGCCGTCGAGCCGTAGGCGAGCAGCACCACGCGCGCGTGCCCGGCCGCGATCGCGTCCGCCGCGTGGGCCGCCATGACCTCCCAGGTGGAGCCGCCGACGGAGGTGGAGTCGACCCAGGTGGGGCGCAGCCCCAGGTACTCGGCGACCTCGACGGGGGCCAGCGTGCCCAGGCCCGCCGAGGCGAAGCCGTCGACCAGCGACCGGTCCAGGCCCGCGTCGGCCAGGGCGCGGCGGGCCGCCTGGGCGTGCAGGGCGTACGGGGTCGCGTCGTCCACGCGGCCGCAGTCCGAGAGGGCCACGCCGACGACGGCCACTTTCCTCCGGGCAACCATGAATCTGACGGTACATCAGATAAGGCCGCCGGCGGGAGCGCCGGGACTCTGGGCATCCCCGCCCCGGCGCCCTAATATGACGCACCGTCAGATGCGGAGGTACCCCCATGGACGCCCGCCTCACCGCCGAACAGGACGAGATCCGCCGCACCCTGCGCGAACTCCTCCACAAGCGGTGCGGACCCGTGGAACTGCGGGCCGCCCTCGACACCCCGGCCGGACACGACCCGGCCCTGTGGACCGCCCTCGCCGACCAGCTCGGCCTCCCCGGACTGGCCCTCCCCGAGACCTGCGGCGGTGTCGGCTGCTCGGTCACCGAGCTGGCCCTGGCCTGCGAAGAGACGGGCCGGGCCCTCGCGCCCTCGCCCCTGCTCGCCACGGCCGTCCTCGCGGCCCCGCTGCTCCTCGCCCTCGGGACCGACGCCCAGCGGGCCGACCTCCTCCCGCGCATCGCCTCCGGCGCCCTCACCGCCGCCCTCGCCGTACCGGGCCCCGCCCTCACCGCCGCCCTCGCGCTCACCGGCCACGACCGGCACGGGACGTGGGCCGGCGGCGGACGGGCCGGGGGAGTGCAGGCCCGGCGGACGGACGGCGGGTGGCGGCTGTACGGGGAGGCCGGGCAGGTCCTCGACGGGCACAGTGCCGGGCTGCTCCTGGTCGCCGCGCACGCCGGGGGGTTCGCCCGTTCCCGCGTCCTGCTCTTCCTCGTGCGGGCGGACGCCGCCGGGCTCACCCGCATGCGGCAGACCGCGCTGGACGCGACCCGTCCGCAAGCGCGCATCCAACTCCGCGACGTGGAAGCCGAGTTGCTGGGGCGCGAGGGCGACGACGTCCTCGCCGCCCTCGCCCGGCTCGGCGACACCGCCGCCGTCTGTCTCGCCGCCGAGGCCGTGGGGGCCGCCGACCGGGTGCTGGAGCGGACCGTGGAGTACGTGGGGCAGCGCGAGCAGTTCGGGCGGCCGGTCGGCTCCTTCCAGGCGGTCAAGCACCGGCTCGCCGACGCGTACGTCCAGGTGCGGGCGGCCCGCTCGGCGGCGTACTACGCGGCCTGGGCCGGCGCCGCCGACGACGGCGAGAAGGCGGGCGGCCTCGCCCTCGCCCAGGCGTTGCAGGCCCTGCGCGGGGCCGCCGCCGAGGGGATCCAGTTGCACGGCGGCATCGGGTTCACGTGGGAGCACGACATGCACCTGTACTTCAAGCGTGCCGCGGGCGACGAGCTGCTGTTCGGGCCGGTGCACCGGCTGCGGGCGCGGGCCGCCGACGCGGCGCATGTCTTCGAGGAGGCCGGCCGATGAGGGGCGTGCGGTTCGTGCAGAAGGTGTCCTCCACCCCGGGGTTCGCGCGGGTGGCGCCGCATGTGTTCCCGGCCCTGGACCGGGCCGTGCACCGGCTCACCCGCGGAAAGGTGCTGCTCAGCGCGCAGCTGCTGCCGGGTGTGGTGCTGACCTCCACCGGGGCGCGCAGCGGGCTGGCCCGCCGGACGCCGCTGGCCTGTATGCCGGAGGGCGACGGTGAGCGGGGCTGGGTCCTGGTCGGGTCCAACTTCGGGCGCTCGGGGCACCCGGCCTGGAGCCACAATCTGCTGGCCCACCCGAGAGCCGAGATCAGCTGGAAGGGCCGGGACATCCCGGTCACGGCCCGGCTGCTGGAGGGGGAGGAGCGGGCGGCGGCCTGGAAGGCGGTGCTGGAGTTCTGGCCGCCGTACTCCGCGTACCAGGCACGGGTGGAGCGGGAGATCCGGCTCTTCAGGATCGAACGAAGGTAGACGCCACAGGGAGGCGGAAAGCGCGACAGGCGGCGGTCCACTCGGGTGG
>NZ_JBHUQX010000174.1:0-18118 GCF_042674225.1 Streptomyces sp. NPDC056948 | reverse complement strand
CTCCCAGCTCGTGCCGCGGGAGAGCGGCCAGGGGAAGAAGGGGCCGTACGCCGACGCCCCCTCGGCGGACCCGCCCGAGTCCCCACGGGCCAAGTCCGAGCGGCAGCTCCCGCCGGACCGGTACGAGACGCGGATCGCCCAGGTGGCCTGCTGCGACGCACCCGACCCGGACCCGTCGCCTACGCCCGACGACACGGCCGCGCCCGGCCCCGACGTACTGGGGCGGGCGACCGCCGGCGTGGCACGGACCGCGCTGACGCTGCACGCCGTGACGCTTCCGTAGGCCGGGGGCATCTGGTGAGGTCACCCGGCCCGCTGCCGTGGGCAGGCCATGGGTCATCCGGCTGGGTGACCCCGGCGTCGGTTCGCGGGAGAGGTTCACCCGACCTGACCGGGTGTCCGGCGGAAGGTGAAGGCGGGCCTGGCGCATAGTGCGTTCATGACCGACACCGTCTCCCGTTTCCCCCGGCGGTCCGCCCTTCGTCTGCTCGGTGGGGCGGTTGCCGTGGTCGCGGCGGCCACCGGCGGTTTCGCCCCGGCTTCCCGTGCTCACGCGCGGGACGGACGCGGCCGAGGCGCCGGCGCCCGGGTCGAGGGGCTGCTCGCCCGGCTCACCCTCGACGAGAAGATCTCCCTGCTGCACGGGGCCACCGACCCGCGCCCGCTCGGCCAGGCGGGCTACGTCCCCGGAGTGGCACGGCTCGGCATCCCGCCGCTGCGTCTCGCCGACGGCCCGGCCGGTGTCCGCGTCACCCGGCATGCCACCGCCCTGCCCGCCCCCGTCCTGCTGGCCTCCGCCTTCGACCCCGACCTGGCCAGGCGCTACGGCCAGGTCATCGGACGGGAGGGCCGCGCCCTCGGCCAGGACGTGCTGCTCTCCCCGATGGTCAACCTCATCCGCACCCCGTACGCGGGCCGCAACTTCGAGACCTTCAGCGAGGACCCGCTGCTCTCCGCCCACCTGGTCGCCGCCGAGATCGAGGGCATCCAGGGCGAGGGGCTCATCGCGACCGTCAAGCACTTCGCGCTCAACAACCAGGAGCGCGACCGCACCTCCGTCGATGTGCGCGTCGACGAACGGACCCTGCACGAGACCGAGCTGCGCGGTTTCGAAGCGGCCGTCGCGGCCGGCACCGGCGCGGTGATGGGCGCGTACAACAAGGTCAACGGCACCTTCGCCTGCGAGAACGAGGAGCTGCTCACCGGCGTCCTGCGCGAGCGCTGGGGCTTCACCGGCTGGGTGATGACCGACTGGTCCGCCGCGCACAGCACGCGCGAGGCCCTCATGGCGGGCCTCGACATGGAGATGCCCGACGGCACCCACTTCGGCACGCCCCTCAGCTCGGCCGTCCGGAACGGCGGCGTGCCCGAACGGTGCGTCGACCGGGCCGTGCGCCGCGTCCTGACCGTCATGGACCGCTTCGGGCTGCTCGGGGGCACCGTCCCGCGACGCCCTGACCGTGACGCGCGGGCCGGTGCGGCCGTGGCACGCGAGGTCGCCGAGGCGGGCGCCACCCTGCTCCGCAACGCACACGGCACCCTGCCCCTGACCGCCGGCGGAAGCGTGGCGGTGATCGGGCCGACCGGTGCCCGGCCCCTGGTCAGCGGCGGCGGCAGCGCGCACGTGGTGCCCGAGCACGCCGACAGCCCCCTCGACGCCATCCGGTCGCGCGCCGCACGGGTGACCTACGCGCTCGGCGAGGACGCCTTCGGCAAGCCCGTCCCGGCGAGCGCGCTCGACCCCGCCTTCGACACCGAGGCCCAGCGCGTCGACGCCGGCCGCACCTGGACGTACGACGGCACGCTCACGGTGGCCGACGCCGAAGCCGGCCACGACTGGACGTTCGTCCTCCACTACTCCGGCACGCCCCCGCTCCGCCCGAAGGTCCTCCTCGACGGCGAGGAACTGTTCCCCCTGGTGCCCGGCTGGGACGAGTACTTCATGGGCGGCCTGCTCACCCACGCGGCCGACGGCCTGTCCGTGCGCCGCAGGACCCTGAAGCCGGCCGGGGGAACGCACCGGCTGTCGATCACCGCACAGGGCGGAGACACCGGCCAGTTGTTCCGGCTGCGCCGCATCACCGCCGCGACCCGCGCCCAGGACGTCGCGGAGGCCGTACGGGCCGCCCGCGCCGCCCGGGACGTCGTCCTGTTCGCCTACGAGGACGCCATCGAGGGCCAGGACCGTACGACCATCGCCCTCCCCGGCAACCAGGAACGGCTCATCGAGGCCGTGACGGCGGCCAACCCGCGCACCACCGTCGTCCTCAACACCTCGTCCGCCACGTCGATGCCGTGGCTGGAACGCACCGGCGCCGTGCTCCAGATGTACTACCCGGGCCAGGAGGGCGCGGCCGCCACCGCCGCCGTCCTGTTCGGTGACCGCGATCCAGGCGGCCGCCTCACCCAGAGCTTCCCGGCCGACGACGACCACCACCCCGTGGCCGGGGACCCCCGCCGCTACCCCGGCGTGGACGGCACCGAGCGGTACACGGAGGGCGTCCACGTCGGCCACCGCTGGTACGACGCGCAGAAGGTGCCGCCGCTGTTCCCCTTCGGCCACGGACTGTCGTACACGACCTTCGCCTACGAGAACCCGGACGCGCGCTGGACGGCCGGCGGCCTGGACGTCGCCTTCACGGTCCGCAACACCGGCCCGCGCGACGGCGTGGCCGTGCCGCAGGTGTACGCGGGACCGGCCCCGGACCTCCGGCTCGACCAGCCGGTACGCGTCCTGGCCGGGTACCGGCGGCTCAGCCTGCGGGCGGGGGAACAGCGGCGCGTCACCGTACGCGTCGAGCCCCGCACCCTGTCCTCCTGGGACCCGCAGGTTCACGACTGGGTGCTCGGCACCGGCCCGCGCACCCTGTGGATCGGGGCGTCGTCACGGGATCAGCGGCTGCGGACGAGCGTACGGGTGGGCGGCTGAAACACGGCGCGTCGCGAGCGGCGCGCGCCGCATGGCCGACAGGCGCCTGGCATCGAACCGGAACAAACTGGTACTCCTCCTGAGGCCGTCGCAGAACCCCCAGGGAGTCACTCATGCCCGAGGCCCCGAGCCAGGACAGCAGGACCGCACCGACCGACGAGGAGCTGCGCAGGCTGGACACCCACTGGCGGGCCGCCAACTACCTGGCGGCCGGTCAGATCTATCTGCTGGCGAACCCCCTGCTGACCGAGCCGCTGCGGCCCGAGCACATCAAGCCGCGCCTGCTGGGGCACTGGGGCACCTCACCCGGGCTCAACCTCGTCCACACCCACCTCAACCGCGTGATCAAGAACCGCGGTCTCGACGCCCTGTGCGTCTGGGGCCCGGGCCACGGCGGGCCCTCGGTGCTGGCCAACTCCTGGCTGGAGGGCAGCTACACCGAGAAGTACCCGGACGCGACGCGGGACGCGCCGGGCATGGAGCTGCTGATGAGGCAGTTCTCGTTCCCCGGCGGCGTGCCCAGCCACGTCGCCCCGGAGGTCCCCGGCTCGATCCACGAGGGCGGCGAACTCGGCTACTCCCTCGCCCACGCCTACGGCGCCGCCCTCGACAACCCGGGCCTGCTGGTCGCCTGCGTGATCGGCGACGGCGAGGCGGAGACCGGCCCGCTCGCCGGCTCCTGGCACGCCAACAAGTTCCTCGACCCCGTCCACGACGGTGCCGTCCTGCCGATCCTCCACCTCAACGGCTACAAGATCGCCAACCCGACCGTGCTGTCCCGCCTCCCGGAGACGGAACTCGACGCCCTCCTGCGCGGCTACGGCCACGAGCCCGTCCATGTCGGCGGCGACGACCCGGCCGCCGTCCACCGCGCGATGGCGCACGCCCTGGACAGCGCGCTCGACCGCATCGCCGAGGCGCAGCGCGCCGCCCGCGAGGAGGGAGTGGCCGAGCGCCCGCGGTGGCCGGTGATCGTGCTGCGCACCCCGAAGGGCTGGACCGGCCCGGCCGAGGTCGACGGCGAGCAGGTCGAGGGCACCTGGCGTTCCCACCAGGTGCCGCTGGCCGGTGTCCGCGACAACCCGGAACACCTGCGGCAACTGGAGGCCTGGCTGCGCTCGTACCGGCCCGAGGAACTGTTCGACGCCGAGGGCCGCCCGGTCGCGGACGTCCTCGACTGCGTCCCCGAGGGCACCAGGCGGCTCGGCGCCACCCCGTACGCCAACGGCGGACTGCTGCTCCGCGATCTGCCGGTCCCGTCGCTGGACGAGTTCGCCGTCCCGGTCGACAAACCGGGCACGACCACGCACGAGCCCACCCGGGTCCTCGGTGACCTCCTCGCGCGGGTCATGCGGGACACCACCGACCGCCGTGACTTCCGCCTGGTCGGCCCGGACGAGACCGCCTCCAACCGGCTCCAGGCCGTCTTCGAGGCCAGCGGCAAGACCTGGCAGGCAGGGACGCTGCCCGTCGACGAGCACCTGGACCGGCACGGCCGGGTGATGGAGATCCTCTCCGAACACCTCTGCCAGGGCTGGCTCGAGGGCTATCTGCTCACCGGCCGGCACGGGCTGTTCTCCTGCTACGAGGCGTTCGTGCACATCGTCGACTCGATGGTCAACCAGCACATCAAGTGGCTGCGCACCTCCCGGCGACTGCCCTGGCGCGCCCCCATCGCCTCCCTCAACTACCTGCTGACCTCGCATGTGTGGCGGCAGGACCACAACGGCTTCTCCCACCAGGACCCCGGCTTCGTCGACCACATCCTCAACAAGAGCCCCGAGGTCGTCCGGGTCTACCTCCCGCCGGACGCCAACACCCTGCTGTCCGTCGCGGACCACGCCCTGCGCAGCCGCGACTACGTCAACGTCGTCGTGGCCGGCAAGCAGCCGTGCTTCGACTGGCTGTCGATGGACGAGGCCCGGGTGCACTGCGCCCGCGGCGCCGGCATCTGGGAGTGGGCGGGCACCGAGGACGGCCTCCGGGAACCCGACGTGGTGCTGGCGTGCGCCGGTGACGTCCCCACCCAGGAGGTCCTGGCCGCCGCGCACCTGCTCCGCCGGTACCTGCCCGACCTGGCCGTGCGCGTGGTGAACGTCGTCGACCTGGCCCGGCTGCTGCCCCGCGAGGAGCATCCGCACGGCATGGGCGACTTCGAGTACGACGGCCTGTTCACCACCGACAAGCCGGTGATCTTCGCTTACCACGGCTACCCGTGGCTGATCCACCGCCTCGCCTACCGCCGCAACGGGCACCGGCACCTGCACGTGCGCGGCTACAAGGAGTCCGGCACCACGACCACGCCCTTCGACATGGTCGTGCGCAACGACCTCGACCGCTACCGCCTGGTGATGGACGTCATCGACCGCGTCCCGGGCCTCGCGGTACGCGCCACGGCCGTACGCCAGCGGATGGCCGACGCCCGCACCCGCCACCACGACTGGATCCGCGAGCACGGCACGGACCTGCCCGAAGTCGCCGAGTGGACGTGGAACGCCTGAGCCGCGGAGCACGTCCTGCAACCCGGTAGGCTTCCCGTGCCCGCAGGGAAGCTCAGGGAAAGGAACCCGCGTTGCACGTCCAGGAGTGGCTCGAAACCGTACCCGCTGTCGCCGTCTATGCGCTGGTGGGAGTGGTCATCGGCCTGGAAAGCCTGGGCATCCCGCTGCCGGGCGAGATCATCCTGGTCTCCTCCGCGCTGCTCGCCTCCCAGCACGGCGACATCGACCCCGTCGTCCTCGGCGCCTGCGCGACGGCCGGCGCGATCATCGGCGACTCCATCGGCTACGCCATCGGCCGCAAGGGCGGTCGCCCCCTGCTGGCCTGGCTGGGCAACAAGTTCCCCAAGCACTTCAGCGAGGGCCACATCGCCACCGCCGAGCGCTCCTTCGAGAAGTGGGGCATGTGGGCCGTCTTCTTCGGCCGCTTCGTCGCCCTCCTCCGCATCTTCGCGGGCCCCCTCGCCGGCGTGCTCCGCATGCCCTACTGGAAGTTCCTCATCGCCAACGTCCTCGGTGGCATCGTCTGGGCCGGCGGCACGACGGCGGTCATCTACTACGTCGGCATCGTCGCCGAGTCCTGGCTGAAGCGGTTCTCGTGGCTGGGCCTGGTGGCGGCGGTCCTCGTCGGTGTCACGTCCATGCTGGTGATCAAGCGCAAGGCGAAGAAGGCCCAGCCCGTAGCGGCTGCCGCGGAGTAGAGCGTCCTCCTCCCTCCTACGCGTGCACCTCACGATGTGCCTTCGCCAGCTCGGCGTACATCGTGCCGTTGAGGGTGACCCCCTGGCGCTCTTCCTCGCTCAGCTCCCGCCGGACCTTCGCGGGAACCCCCGCCACCAGTGACCCGGGCGGCACGACCATCCCCTGCGGCACCAGCGCCTGCGCGGCGACAAGGGACCCGGCCCCGATCACGGCCCCGTTCAGCACGGTCGCCCCCATACCGATCAGACAGTCGTCCTCGACGGTCGCCCCGTGCACCACGGCGTTGTGCCCGATGGACACCCGCTCACCCACCGTCACGGGAAACCCCGGGTCGGCGTGGAGCGTGCAGTTGTCCTGGACGTTGCTGCTGGCGCCGACCGAGATCGACTCGACATCACCGCGTAGCACGGCCCCGTACCAGACACTCGCCCCCGCGCCCAGCGTCACGCCCCCGATCACCGAGGCCGTCGGCGCCACGAACGCCTCCGGATCGACCTGCGGCTCCCTGCCGCCGATCCCCGTGATCATCGCCCGCTGCGCCATGTCCGCCTCCAGAAACGTCGTAGACAACGCGCAAACCGTACGACAACCCGGTGGGGCGAAGATCACAGGCCTCCGAGGCCTCGGGGTGAGCTACCGCTGAGTACCGTGACCTCGTGCCGAAGCGCAAGAACACGTTCTCATCCTGGCGGCGGGGCCTCGCGCAGCGCGCCGTCCACGCGGGCTGGGCCTGGTTGCAGCGCACGGGCTCCGTCACGGCCGAGCACCCCGGGCGCCATCGCTTCGGCGCGCTGGGAACCGGCACCAGGCTCGCCTTCCCGCTCGGCACCGTCTTCGGCGAACCCTGGATCCACCTCGGCGCCCACTGCATCATCGGCGAGCAGGTCACCCTCACGGCGGGCCTGATGCCCGACCTCGATCTCGGCCCCGACCCGATCCTGCGTCTCGGCGACGGCGTCGTCCTGGGCCGCGGCAGCCATGTCATCGCGGACACGACGGTCACCATCGGCAGCGACTGCTACTTCGGTCCGTACGTGTACGTCACGTCCACGAACCACTCCTACGACGATCCGCACGAGCCCATCGGCAGGCAGTGGCCGCGGATGGAGCCGGTGGAGATCGGGCCCGGCTGCTGGATCGGCACGGGCGCCGTGATCCTGCCGGGCGCCCGGATCGGGCGGAACGTGGTGGTGGCCGCGGGCGCGGTGGTGCGGGGCGCGGTGCCCGACCACGCCGTGGTGGCGGGCGCGCCGGCCCGTGTCGTACGGCGCTGGACCCCGGCGGACGGCTGGCAGCCGCCGCTGCGTACCCCGCCGCCGGTGCCGATACCGGAGGGCGTCACGCCCGAGCAGTTGCGCGCGCTGTCGGACCTGGACGAGGAGGCGGCGGCCGGCCTCGCGGAGCTGGAGCCGGGGTCCTGATCTCAGCCCGATGCCAGGAGGACCGTCCCCACCAGGGCCAGGCCCGCGCCCGCGGCCTGGATTGCCCGCAGGCGTTCGCGCAGGAGGCCTCGCGCGGCCACGGCGGTCACCACCGGGTAGAGGGAGGCGAGTACGGCGGCGACGGTGACCGGGCCGTGCTGTGCGGCGATCGAGTAGGTGCCGTTCGCGGCGACGTCCGCCAGGCCGACGAAGGCGAGCGCGGGCAGCGAGCGCCAGGGGAAGCCGTCCGCAGGGAGGGCCGGTGATCCGCGCCGCACCGAGACCAGCAGCGCGAGTCCTCCGGCGGTCACGTTCGTCACCCGCTGCACGAACAGCGCGAGGAAGAGCCCAGTGAGCGTGGTCGACGCCTCGGCGATCAGGGCCATCACCGCGCCGAAGCCGAACGCCGCGAGGAGGGTCAGGGCGATCGCCTGGCGCTGCACGGGGGCGCCGCGGAACTGGGGACCGCCGGCCAGACAGACACCGGCGACGGCGACCAGGATGCCGACGAACTGCAGCAGGCCGGGGCGCTCGCCCAGGACCAGGCCGACGCCGACCGGCACGGCCACGCCGATCGAGCCCAGCGGTGAGATCACGCCCATCGGGCCCAGCGCGAGCGCCTTGTAGAAGGCGAGCATCGCCACCGGCCCGACGAGTCCGGCCGCCACGGCGAACCAGAGCTGCGGCCCCGCCTCGCTCCAGCCGCCGGTCGCCACCACGATCGCACCGAGCACGACCACCGCGATCGACTGCGAGACCACGACCACCGTCAGCGCGGGCGTGCGCCGGGTCAGCAGTCCGCCGCCGAAGTCGGCCAGTCCCCACAGCAGGCTGGTGGCCAGGGCGAAGAGCGCTGTCATGGTACGGAAGCCTCGCAGTACAGTTCAGTGAACGATCAGGTCAACCACACCATAGTGCAATCGACTGCACTGTGTCATACAAAATATTGGACGGAATGTGTCGGACCTCGAGCTGCTGACCCAGTCCCTGGCGCGCAGCGTCAAGCACTGGCGCGCGGTGCGCGGCTTCACCCTGGACGTGCTCGCCGCCCGGGCAGGCGTCAGTCGCGGCATGCTCATCCAGATCGAGCAGGCCCGCACCAACCCC
Organism: Streptomyces sp. NPDC056948; assembly: GCF_042674225.1. NCBI lineage: Bacteria > Bacillati > Actinomycetota > Actinomycetes > Kitasatosporales > Streptomycetaceae > Streptomyces > Streptomyces sp. NPDC056948. Next base: position 9,461 of record NZ_JBHUQX010000174.1, on the reverse strand, counting down.
AGCCTCGGCACCGTCGTCAAGATCGGCGACGCGCTCGGCATCAGCATCACGACCCTGCTCGACTACGAGAAGGGCCCGAACGTCCACATCGTCCCCGCCGAGCAGGCCGTACGGCTGTGGCACACCGAGGCCGGCAGTCACAACCGGCTGCTCGCGGGCACCGAGGCGCCCGGCCCGCTGGAGATGTGGGACTGGCGGCTGATGCCCGGCGAGAGCAGCCCCTCGGACCCGCACCCCGCCGGCACGACCGAACTGCTCCACGTCACGACGGGGGAGCTGACGCTCACCGCCGACGGTGTCGAGTACCGCGTTCCCGCGGGCTCGAGCGCGCACTTCGAGGCCAACGTCCCGCACACGTACGGCAACACCGGCGACGTGCCGATGGAGATGATCATGGCCGTCTCGGTGCCGCCCGTGTCCTGAGACGCCCGGTCGGAGGCGGTCCGCTGTTGTTAGCGTGCGGGCATGCGCGCACCCATCGGACACTTCGACGACGCCCGTCCGGCCCCCGCCTGCCTCGACGAACTCACCGGCCCGGTCGCCGACGCCGTACGTCACTGGCCGGGCAGTGTCCCCGCCGACCAGATCCTCTACGTCGACACCGACCCGGAGTGGGCCGACACCGCCGTCTTCGTGGAGCACTACGGACGGGACCTGCTGGAGCGGTCAGCGAACTGCGTGGTGGTGGCGGGCAAGCGTGCCGGCGAGACCACGCTCGCCGCGTGTGTCGTGCTGTCCACCGCCCGGGTCGACGTGAACGGCGCCGTGCGCCGTCGACTGGGAGCCCGCAAGGCCTCGTTCGCCGATATGGACACGGCGACCGGCGAGACCGGCATGGAGTACGGCGGCATCACCCCGCTCGGACTGCCGGACGGCTGGCCGGTGCTGGTGGACGCGGCCGTCGTCGATCTGCCGTACGTGCTGGTGGGCAGCGGGCGTCGGCGCGGCAAGCTGCTGGTGCCGGGCAAGGCGTTCGCGGAACTTCCGGGGGCCGTGGTGCTGGAGGAACTCGGGATCTCCTGAGCTACGCCACCGCGTGGTGGGCCAGCGGGAGATGCGGGTCGGCCTCGCCCGGGACCGGCTCCGGGTCGGCGTGGACCAGGGCGGCGGTGAGGCGGGGCACGGCGTGCAGCAGCGCGTGTTCGGCGTCGACGGCGATCCGGTGCGCCTCGCGTACCGTCACGGTGCCGTCCACGACGACCGCGACCTCGGCGCGCAGCCGGTGCCCGATCCAGCGCAGCCGCAGCTCACCCACCGCGCGCACCCCGGGAACCTCGGTCAGGGCCTGCTCGGCCCGGTCCACCAGGTCCGGGTCGACCGCGTCCATCACCCGCCGGAACACCTCCCGCGCCGCGTCCCGCAGCACCAGCGCGATCGCCGCCGTGATCGCCAGCCCCACGATCGGGTCCGCGAGTTGCCAGCCCAGGGCCGAGCCGCCGGCGCCCAGCAGCACGGCCAGTGAGGTGAAGCCGTCGGTGCGGGCGTGCAGTCCGTCGGCGACCAGCGCGGCCGAGCCGATCGCGCGGCCGACACGGATGCGGTAGCGGGCCACCCACTCGTTGCCCGCGAACCCGACGAGGGCCGCCACGGCGACCGCCGGAACGTGCTGGACGGGGCGCGGATCGAGGAGGCGGTCGATCGCGGTCCACCCCGCGAAGGCCGCGGACGCGGCGATCGTCAGCACGATCACGAGCCCCGCCAGGTCCTCGGCCCGCCCGTAGCCGTAGGTGAAGCGGCGGGTGGCGGCGCGCCGTCCCAGCACGAAGGCGATCCCGAGCGGTACGGCGGTCAGCGCGTCCGCGGTGTTGTGCACGGTGTCCCCGAGCAGCGCCACCGAGCCGGAGACGGCCACCACGAGCGCCTGGGCCAGGGCCGTCACACCTAGCACCGCGAGCGAGACCCACAGCGCCCGCATCCCGCGGGCCGAGGACTCCAGGGCGGAGTCGACCTTGTCGGCCGTCTCGTGGGAATGCGGGGTGAGGAGGTGGGCCAGGCGGTGGCGGACGCCGTGCCTGGGTCCGTGGCCGTGCGGGTGGGTGTGCTCATGGGGGTGGGAGTGTTCGTGCCGGTCGCTCACGTGGGTCCCCTTCCGGTGCGCGGGAGTGGACGTGCACACGCCCACAGGGCCATTATGTGCGTATGAGCGCACGCATGCACCTGTCACCTGCGCACGATGCGCATCCGCGCAGCCCCGGCGAGGAACAGTTCGAGCTCGCCGCCGAGCTCCTCGCCCTCCTGGGGGACCGGACCCGGCTCGCCCTGCTGCACGCACTGACCAGGGGAGAGGCCGACGTCACGACCCTCACGGAGGCGTGCGGGGCGGCCCGGCCCGCCGTCAGTCAGCACCTGGCGCGGTTGCGTCTCGCGGGCCTGGTGGGCACCCGAAAAGAGGGCCGCCGCGTGATCTACTCACTCCGCGACGGCCATCTGCGCCGGCTCGTGGACGAGGCGCTGAACGTGGCCGACCACCGTCTCAGCGACCGCCCGCCGCACGACTGAATCAGTACCGCGCGGCCGTCCCCAGATACTTCTCGGCGAAGGCCGCGGCCGCGGCGGGCGAGGTGAACAGGCGGCGCAGCCGGGCCAGCGTGGTGCCCGCGCGGAACGGATCGCCCGACGCCGTGCCGTGGTACACCTCGGACAGCCACTGCGAGAACTCCTGGTAGTCCCACACGCGCCGCAGGCATGCCTCCGCATAGCCGGCCAGACCGCTGTCGTCACCCGTGGTCAGGTCGGCCACCAGGGCGTCGCCGAGCAGGAAGGCGTCGTGCAGGGCGAGGTTCATGCCCTTGGCGGCGATGGGGGCGACCAGATGGGCCGCGTCGCCGGCGAGGTACAGCCGGCCGTGCACCATCGGCTCGACCACGTAGTCGTGCATGTCCAGCACGCGCTTCTCGATCAGCCGCCCCTCGGTCAGCGGCGGCGCTTCTGCCGCCCCGAGCCGCTGCCGCAGCTCCGCCCAGACGCGCTCGTGCGGCCAGTTCTCCGGGTCGTCGCCCGGCGGGCACTGGAGGTAGTAGCGGGTCACCTCCGGGCTGCGGGGCATCTGGCCCGCGAAGCCGTTCTCGTGACAGCCGAACAGCACGCAGTCGGCGGACGGCGGGGCCTCGGCGAGCAGCGCCAGCCAGCCGATGCCGTAGTCGTGCCGCGCGACTCGGACCCGCTCCGGCGCCAGCGAGGCCCGCGTCACTCCGCGCGCCCCGTCGCAGCCGGCCACGAAGTCGCAGTGCGCGACCCGCTGTTCACCCGTCTCCGGGCAGGTGTACGACACGGACGGCCGGTCGGAGTCGATGTCGTGCACCTCGACGTCCCCGACCCCGAAGCGGATCTCCCCGCCACGCACGTCGGCGTACTCGCGCACCAGGTCCGTCACCAGCAAAGGCTGCGGGTAGACGAAATGGTGACTGCCCGTCATCTCGCCGTAGTGGAACCGGTACCGCTCCCCGTCGAAGCGGAACTCGCACGCGGTGTGCAACTCGGCGCGGTCCAGCAAATCCCGGGCGAGGCCCCGCTTCTCCAGGCCCCGTACGGCCCACTCCTCGATGACCCCGGCCCGGGGCCGCTGTTCGATGAACTCCCGGGTCTCGGTCTCCAGCACCAGGCAGTCCACGGAGGCGGCCCGCAGGATGTTGCCGATGGTCAGCCCGGCGGGACCGGCACCCACCACGACGACCGGGAAGTGTTGCGGGGCATCGGAGTTCGAAGGGGAGGAGGCGTGGGTCATGCGCCCAATTATGAAGCCCCGAGCCGGGGGATCTCGATCGCCGGACAGCGGTCCATCACCATCTCCAGGCCCGCGGTCCGGGTGCGGTCGTACGCCGCCGCGTCGATGACGCCGAGCTGGAACCACACCGCCCCGGCGCCCTTCGCGACCGCCTCGTCCGCGACCGCTCCGGCGAGGTCGCTGTTCACGAACACGTCCACGACGTCCACGTCGAAGGGGATGTCCGCCAGACTGGCGTACCCCTGCTCGCCGTGCACGGTCTCCGCCTTGGGGTGCACGGGCACGACGCGCTTGCCGTACCGCTGGAGCACCGCGGCGACGCCGTACGCCGCGCGCTGCCGGTTCGACGACAGGCCCACCACGGCCCAGGTGTCGCCGAGCTCGGTGAGGATCCTGCGGACCGTTGCGTCGTCGCCGTACACCGGCGGCCTCCTCGGGAGTCGTGGAAGAGCTGCTGTCCGGGCAACGACGCAGGGCGCGCGGTGATTCCCCGATGCCCTCCGTGATAGCTTGCCGAGGCCAGTCGAACCCATGTACGTGGGTCAGGGAATCCGGTGCGAATCCGGAACTGACGCGCAGCGGTGAGGGGGACGGGCGGGGCCGCGGCCACTGAACGGCTCGTATGCCGTACGGGAAGGCGCCCCGCACCGGATGAACCCGAGTCCGAAGACCTGCTGGCGGCCCCCGCGGCCGGCCGGCGGCGGGGGAGCACCGTACGACCGGGCTCCGCGATCGGGCCCTCGACGTCTGAGGACTGGTTTCCTTGCCCCTCGCCCGACCCGCCCGTGCCGCCGTCCTGCTCGCGGCCGGCTCCCTGCTCATGACCGGCTGCGGGGGCTCGAAGGCCCCCACGGCCGACGCGGCCGCCACCCTCGACAACTGCGGCCGGAAGGTCCGGGTCGACAAGGCGCCCCGGCACGCCGTCTCCCTCAACCAGGGCACCACCGAGATCCTGCTCTCCCTCGGTCTCGCCGACCGGATGGCCGGCACGGCGACCTGGACCGACCCCGTGATGAAGGGGCTGGAGAAGGCCAACGCGAAGGTGCCGCGCATCGCCGAGAACAACCCCTCCTTCGAGCGGGTCCTGGACTCCGAGCCCGATTTCGTCGCCGCGTCCTTCGTCTCCACCCTCGGCAAGGGCGGCGTCGCCACCCGCGACCAGTTCGAGAAGCTCGGCGTGCCCACCTACGTCTCCCCGTCCGACTGCGCCGGCAAGGACAACTCGGGCGGCGGCGACGGCAAGCGCGACAAGGCGCTGGGCATCGACGCCGTCTACGGCGAGGTGCGGGACCTCGCGACCGTGTTCGGAGTGAAGGACCGCGGCGACGAGCTCGTGGCCTCCCTCCAGCAGCGGATGAAGAAGGCCACGCGGGGCATCGACGCCTCGGACGTCTCCCTGCTGTACTGGTTCGCCAACTCCGAGTCGCCCTACATGGCCGGCTGCTGCGGAGCGCCCGGCATCATGACCCGAGCCCTCGGCGCGAAGAACGTCTTCGACGACACCCACGAGGAGTGGCCGCAGGTCAACTGGGAGACGGTCGCCGACCGCAACCCGGACGTCCTCGTCATCGGCGACCTGACCCGCGACTCGGAGACCGCCGAGTCGGCGAAGCGGAAGATAGCCTTCCTGGAGTCCGATCCGGTCACCAAGAACATGGACGCCGTCAAGCACAAGCGGTACGTGCTGCTCAGCGGGCAGGCCATGAACCCGACCATCCGCACGGTCGCGGGCGTGGAGAAGGTCGCGGCCGGACTGCGTGAGTTCGGGCTCGTGAAGTGACCGTCCGCGGGCCGGCGCTCGGTGTCGCGGGCGCCATGCTGCTGGTGGTCTCCGTGGCCCTGGCGATCACCATCGGACCGGCCGACATCCGGGTCGGGGACGTGTGGTCCGTCGTCGCGTCCCACCTGGGGATCGGCAGCTCCGACCTGACACCGATCCGGGACGGGATCGTCTGGCAGCTACGGCTGCCGCGCACCCTGCTCGCGGCCGTGTGCGGGGCGGGACTCGCCGTGTGCGGGGCGGTGATGCAGTCGCTGCTGCGCAACCCGCTCGCCGATCCGTTCGTGCTCGGGGTGTCCTCGGGCGCCTCCACCGGCGCGGTCGTCATCGTCGTGCTGGGCGTGGGCGGCGGTGTCGTCTCGGTGTCCGCGGGCGCGTTCCTCGGCGCCCTGGTCTCCTTCGCGCTGGTCCTGCTGCTCAGCCACACCCTCGGCGACACCACCGACCGGGTCGTCCTCGCGGGCGTCGCCGCCATGCAGCTCTTCTCCGCGCTCACCTCCTTCGTCGTGCTGACCGCCGCCGACGCCGAGACGACCCGGGGCGTGCTGTTCTGGCTCCTGGGCTCGCTCGGCGGGGCCGGCTGGACCGACGTATGGCTGTGCTTCGCGGTCCTGGCCGTGGCGCTGGTGGTGTGCCTGTCCTACGCCCGTACCCTCGACGCCTTCGCCTTCGGGCAGGACGCGGCGGCCGCGCTCGGGGTGTCCGTGGCCCGCACCCGCCTGGTGCTGCTGTGCGTCACGGCCCTGCTCACGGCCGCGCTGGTCAGCTCGGCCGGGGCGATCGGCTTCGTCGGGCTGGTCCTGCCGCACGCCGCCCGGGCCTTGACCGGACCCGGGCACGCCCGGCTGCTGCCGGTCACCGCCCTCGCCGGTGCGGTGTTCCTGGTCTGGGTCGACACCCTGGCCCGTACGGCCCTGGATCCGCAGGAGGTGCCGGTGGGGGTCGTGACCTCGCTGATCGGGGTGCCGGCGTTCGTGGCGGTGCTCTACCGGACGAGGAGGGTGCGGTGACCGGGACACACGCGGGTGAGACGCAGGCGCCGGTGCGGGCCGGGCTCCGGGCGGACCGGGTCAGCCGCCGTGCCGACGGGCGTCTCATCCTCGACGGCGTCGTCCTCGCGCCCGAACCCGGCTCCACCGTCGGCGTCCTCGGCCCCAACGGCTCCGGCAAGTCCACACTGCTGCGGCTGCTGGCCGGGCTGCTCACGCCGACCGCCGGAGTCGTCACCCTCGACGGCACCCCGCTGGGCGACCTGCCCCGCCGTACCGTCGCCCGCCGCCTCGCCATGGTCGAGCAACAGGCCGACACCCAGGTCGAGCTGACCGTTCTGGACGTCGTACGGCTGGGCCGCGTCCCGCACCGCCGGGCCTGGACACCCGCCTCGGCGGACGACGAACGGGCGATACACGCCGCCCTGGAACGCACCGGCCTCGCCGCCCGTGCCGGCCAGCCCTGGCACACCCTCTCGGGCGGCGAGCGCCAGCGGGTGCAGATCGCCCGCGCGCTCGCGCAGGAACCCCGGGAGCTCCTCCTGGACGAGCCCACCAACCACCTCGACATCCATCACCAGCTTGACCTGCTCGCCCTGGTCACCGGCCTGCCGGTCACCACCGTCGTCGCGCTGCACGACCTCAACCTCGCGGCGATGTACTGCGACCGGGTCGTCGTCCTGTGCGGGGGCACGGTCGTGGCGGGCGGTGCTCCGGGTGACGTCCTCACGGAGGAGCTCATCGCCAAGGTGTACGGCGTGCGGGCCGCCGTCAGCCGCGAAGGGCCCGAACAGCGGCCCCACGTGCGCTTCCTGGGCACCCTGGCCTGAGGCCCGCCGACCCGGGTGGCGGGCACGCCATTGGTGGGGTGCTTCCCGCCACGGTGGCCTGAAAACGCCGAACATGCCTGCGTGTGCCCGCCCACCCGCCTACGCTCGCCTCGTGCTGCGCATCATCGACGCCCGTAGCGGCGAGCCGGTCGACGCCGCCCCGGCCCGCCGGGGCCTGACCCGTGTCGAGGTGCACGCGCCCGGCTTCGACACGACGAGCCTGCGGGTGCTGCTCGTCGCCGACCTGCTCGTCCGGGCCCTGGAGCTCGGCGGCACACCGGTGTGGGCGCTGCTGACCGGTGGGCGACGACAGGCGGAGCTGCGCGCGAGCGCCGCGGCGCTCGGCATCCGGCCCTTCGAGGACAGCCCCGACGTGAGTGCCGGGCTGGGCGAGGCCCAGGTCATCCATGTCGCGGTCGAGGGCGGCACGGCGACTGACGGTGTGCGGATCGATGTCGCCCCCGCGCATCCCGAGAACCCGGGCACGCCGGACGACACCGGCACCGGCACCGACACCGGCACCGACCCCGGTGTCCTGCGTCTCGCCCTGCTCGCCCGGCACCACAGCGCCCCCGCCCGGCTGGAGGCGGCCGCGTTCGACGAGGCCCGGGACACCCTCGCCCGGTGGCGCGGCGCGGTCGCCAACTGGGCCCGGCTGCCCTCGCGGCCCGTCCCCGACGAGGTGCGCGGGCGGTTGCGCGACGCCTGGGAGGATGACCTGGACGTGCCCCGGGTACTTGACGTCCTGCACCAGGTCGAGACCGAGCCGGACGTGCCCGACGGCGCGCGCTTCGAGACGTACGCGTACGCCGACCGGCTCCTCGGCCTCGACCTCACCCGCGACCTGGGATCCCCCTCATGATCGAGCGCGCCGGAACCGGCCCACTGCGCCGCCTGGTCGTCCTGCGGCACGCCAAGTCCGCCTGGCCCGTGGACGTCGCCGACCACGAACGCCACCTCGCCCCGCGCGGCCGCCGGGACGCCCCCGAGGCCGGGCGCGCCCTGGCCGAGGCCGACTGCCTGCCGGACCTCGCGCTGTGCTCCACGGCCGTACGCGCCCGCCGGACCTGGGACCTCGCCGCCGGCCAGTGGGGCACGCCCCCGCCGGTCCGCCACGACCGGCGGCTGTACGCCGCGGGCCCCTCCGGCCTGCTCGCCGTCGTGCACGAGGTGCCCGCCGAGGTCGAGACGCTGCTGCTGATCGGGCACAACCCCGGTCTGGAGGAACTGGTCGTGGCACTCGCCGCCGACGGCCTCGACGACACCCTGGAGCGGGTCCGTACGAAGTTCCCCACCTCGGCGATCGCCGTCCTGTCCTGGCGCGGCACGGCCTGGCGGTCCCTCACCCCCGGCACCGCCCTGCTCACGTCCGTGATCGTGCCCCGGGGCCGGAAGGAGAAGTAGCCGCGGACCGGTCCGGCCCGCTCCCGGGCGCCCGCATAGGCTGGCCGGATGCAGGACGAATACCGCACGGTCGCCCGCGCGGGCGTGCACGAGACCGAGGTCAACCGCTCCCGCTTCCTGTGCGCCCTCGCCCCGGCGGCCACCGAGCAGGAGGCCCAGGACTTCATCGCCACGGTCCGCAAGGAGCACGCCGCCGCCAGCCACAACTGCTGGGCCTACGTCATCGGCGCCGACGCGTCGGTCCAGAAGGCGAGCGACGACGGCGAACCCGGCGGCACCGCCGGTGTCCCCATGCTCCAGATGCTGCTGCGCCGCGACATGCGGTACGTCGTCGCCGTCGTCACCCGCTACTACGGCGGCGTCAAGCTCGGCGCCGGCGGCCTCATCCGGGCGTACGGCGGAGCGGTCGGCGAGGCCCTGGACACCCTCGGCTCGCGCACCCGCCGCAGGTTCCGCCTGGCCACCGTCACCGTCGACCACCAGCGGGCGGGCAAACTGGAGAACGACCTGCGCACCACCGGCCGCGAGGTACGGGACGTGCGCTACGGCGAGGCGGTCACGATCGAGCTCGCCCTCCCGGACGCCGATGTGGACGCCTTCCGGGCCTGGCTCGCCGACGCGACCGCCGGGACGGCCGGGTTCGAACCGGGCGGGGAGGCGTACGGCGACGCCTGACGCGCGGTCAGCCGCCGGCCCGGCGGCCGAGCGCGACGGCCCGCGGAGCACCGTCGGGG
>NZ_JBHUQX010000173.1:0-18340 GCF_042674225.1 Streptomyces sp. NPDC056948 | reverse complement strand
CCGCGGCGGTCGCCACCACGGGGGCCGCCGCGGCACCGGCCGAGGCCGCGCGGGCCAGGGCCAACGTGTGCGTGCCGGAGTCGCCGGTCACGACGGTCGGCACGGCCGATCCCCGGTACGGCGAACTGGTCAGCAGGGGATTCAACGCCCGCTTCGTCGGGGCGCCGGACCTGGTGCACGTGGTCCACACGCCGAAGCAGATCGACCAGGTCGTCACGGAGGCGGTGGCGGCCGGGAAGCGGATCGCGGTCCGCAGCGGCGGGCACTGCTTCGAGAACTTCGCCGACCACCGCGACGTCCGCGTGCTCATCGACACCTCGCCCATGCGCGCGGTCTACTTCGACAAGGAGCACCGGGCGTTCGCCGTGCAGCCCGCCGCCACCCTGGGCGAGGTCTACCGCACGCTGTTCTATGACCACGGCGTGACCCTGCCCGCGGGGGTCTGCCCCCAGGTCGGGGCCGGCGGGCATGTCGCCGGCGGCGGGTACGGGCCGCTGACCCGTCGGGACGGCACCGTCGTCGACCATCTGTACGGCGTCGAGGTCGTGGTGGTGGACGCCTCCGGCAAGGCCCGCACCCTCACCGCCACCCGCGAGCGGGACGATCCCCACCACGATCTCTGGTGGGCGCACACCGGGGGCGGCGGCGGCAACTTCGGCATCGTCACCCGCTATCTGTTCCGTACGCCCGGCGCCTCGGGCGACGATCCCTCAGGCCTGCTGCCCAAGCCGCCCACCCGGCTCCGCTCCACCTTTGTGACCTGGTCGTGGGCCGATCTCGACCTGGCCAAGTTCACCCGGCTCGTCACCAACTTCAGCCGGTGGTACGAGCAGAATCACGCCGACGCCCGGTACGGCAGCCTCTACAGCACCCTGCACCTCAACACACACGCGATCGGCTCCATTTCCCTGGACATCCGCTTCGACGGCGGCCGCGCGGACGCCGCCGAACTGATCGAGCGGTACGTCACCGCCGTCAACGCGGGGACCGGACTCGAGCCGACCATCGAGCACACCGAGGACCTCTGGCTCCAGGCCACCCTCGGCGCGCGCTTCGACACCGGCGGGTATGACCGGCACAAGTCGAAGAGCGCCTACCTCAGGCGCGCCTGGACACCCGAGCGCATCAAGACCGTCCACAAGCACCTGACCGACCCCGCGTTCGAGGGCTGGGGCGCCGTCGACCTCTACTCGTACGGCGGGAAGGTCAACACCGTGGCGCCCGGTGCCACCGCCGTGCCCCAGCGGGACTCGATCCTCAAGGCGTGGTTCTCCGCCACCTGGATGGATCCGGGCCTCGACGACGTGCACCTGAACTGGATCCGCGAGCTGTACCGGGACGTGTTCCGCGACACCGGCGGCGTCCCCGTGCCGAACGACGACCACGACGGCTGCTACATCAACTATCCCGACACCGACCTGGCCGATCCGCGTTGGAACACCTCCGACGTGCCCTGGCACACCCTCTACTACAAGGACGGATACCGCCGCCTCCAGAAGGTCAAGGCGAAGTACGACCCCCGCGGCGTCTTCCAGCACCCGCTCTCCGTCCGGCTTCCCTGATCCCCGGCTGAAAGGAAACCGTCACCGTGCGACCCGGCCGAGCCGTCGGTACACACATCACCCTGGGAGGCGACCTCACCGTGGGCCGGCTCGGCTTCGGGGCGCTCCGGCTCACGGGCCCCCACCACTGGGGCCCGCCCACCCGGCCGGACAAGGCCGCCGAGGTGGCACGGTGCGCGGTCGAGCTCGGCGCGACGTTCATCGACACCGCCGACGTCTACGGGCTCGGGGCCAACGAGGAACTGCTCGCGTCGGCGCTCCACCCCTATGCGCCGGGCCTGGTCGTCTCCACCAAGGCGGGTGAGGTCCGGCCCGGTCCGCACCAGTGGCGGGTGCTGGGCCGGCCCGACTACCTGCGCCAGCAGGCCGAGTTGAGCCTGCGCCGGCTGCGGCTGGAGCGCATCGAGCTCTTCCAGTTGCACCGGGTCGATCCCCAGGTGCCGCTGGAGGACCAGGTCGGGGCGCTGAAGCAGCTCCAGGACGAGGGGAAGATCCGCCACATCGGGCTCTCCGAGGTGACGGTGGAGCAGATCGAGCAGGCCCGCGGCGTGGCACGCGTCGTGAGCGTGCAGAACAAGTACAACCTCTACGACCGGCGTTACGAGAAGGAGCTGGAACACTGCGAGCGGGAGGGCATCGCCTTCATCGCCTGGAAGCCGCTCGCCGGTACGGCCCGGCCGGCCCCGGACAGTGCCCTCGCCCGGGTGGCCGCGCAGACGGGGGCGACGACGACCCAGGTGGCGCTCGCCTGGCTGCTCCACCGCTCACCGGCCCTGTTGCCCATCCCGGGCACGGCCTCCCTGTCCCATCTGCGCGCCAACATGGCGTCGGCGGACATCACCCTCGACGTCGAGCAGCGGACCCTGCTCGACGAGGAGTGAGAGGCAGGGGAGTGAGGAGCCGGGGAGTGAGGAACCGGGGAACGTGCGGGTCGGGGGCAACCGCCCCCGGCCCGCCCGGTGCCCCGGGGCTGTCGCCCCCGGCGCGGTCAGACGCTCAGTTCGCTCGCCACCGCCATCACGTACTCGCCGTACCCCGACCGCGACAGTTTCGCGCCGAGTCGGTGGCAGGCGTCGGCGTCGATGAAGCCCATGCGCAGGGCGACTTCCTCGAGGCAGGCGATCCGTACGCCCTGCCGGTCCTCCAGGGTCTGGACGTACTGGCCGGCCTGGAGCAGCGACTGCGGGGTGCCGGCGTCGAGCCAGGCGAATCCGCGGCCGAACGTGACGAGTTTGGCCCGGTCCTGTTCCAGATAGATCCGGTTGACGTCGGTGATTTCCAGTTCGCCGCGGGCCGACGGGCGTATTCGGCGGGCGATCTCCACGACGTCGTTGTCGTAGAGATAGAGCCCGGTGATGGCGAGATTCGATCGGGGTTTTTCGGGCTTCTCCTCCAGGGAGACGAGCCGTCCTGATTCGTCGACCTCGCCCACGCCGTAGCGCTCGGGATCGGTGACCGGATATCCGAAGAGGACACAGCCGTCGATGTCCCGGGAGTGCGCTTCCAGGAGGTCGTAGAAACCGTTTCCGTGGAAGATGTTGTCGCCCAGGACGAGGGCGACCGAGTCGTCGCCGATGTGGTCGGCCCCGGTGAGGAAGGCCTGCGCAAGTCCGTTGGGAACGGGCTGTTCGGCGTAGGTCAGGGAGATCCCCAGGTGGCTGCCGTCGCCCAGCAGTTGGCGGAGCTGAGGGATGTCGCCGGGCAGGGCGATGATGAGGATGTCCCGGATGTCGGCCAGCATCAGCGCCGACAGAGGGTAGTAGATCAACGGCTTGTCGTTGACGGGAAGCAACTGCTTCGAAACAGCCAGGGTGATCGGGTGTAAACGGCTGCCGTAGCCGCCTGCCAGCACAATTCCTTTCACTGGCTCCTCCTTAGTCTGGGCATTCTCTGCGACAGTAGGCCGGAAGTCTCCCGGCCGACAACAATCGCCCCGCCGATATCGACCGCGATACGAGGTGAGAGCTCCCATGGTCACCTTCTGTTCAAGTCCGCTCGATCGGTTCTCGAGTCTGTTCCTTCTGAATCTGCATAGGGTGAACTTCGTGGCCGTTGTTGATCCTGACGGTCCCGAAGGAGCGAGAGGTATCGACCGCAAGGGGAGGAAGAACTGTCGTGGCGGCACTGACGAGCGAGAAACTCTTTGCCATCCTGCGTGAGTGCGCGGGGGAAGAGGAGTCCGTAACCAGCGCGGAAAACGCAGTTGACATGGAATTCACAGAACTCGGGTACGATTCGCTGGCCCTCCTGGAGACCGCGGCCCGGGTCTCGCGCGAGTACGACGTGGAGATCCCGGAAGAGGATCTTTCCGAGGTGGCGACCCCCGCCGGGTTTCTGGCCGTCGTGAATACGCTGCTGAAGGTGGCTTGATTCGTTCGGCGGCACCCGTCGCACCGGGTCGTCTTGTTGATTGCGCAACCGGTTTGTTGCTCCCGCAACGAAATTCCGGCGCTGACAGCGCTTTCCTTTCTGGCGAAATTCCGTTCTCTCCTGTGGGGAACTTGTGAAGCGCCTGAGGCGTTGATGCTCGGTAGACCAGTCTTTCTGCGATCTATGGGGGAACGTCGTGAAGCTGGGTGTTTTAGGCCCACTTTCCGTGCAGGTCGAGGGTGATCTGCACACTCCGAGCGCACCAAAGATGAGAAGCGTTCTGGCCACATTGCTGGTGCACGCCGACCAGGTGGTACCCGTGTCGTCACTGATACGCGAACTCTGGGACGAGGAGCCTCCGGTCAGCTGCCTGACCACGCTGCAGACCTACATCCTCAACCTGCGCAAGTTGCTGGCGTCCGCGACGGGAATGACCGCCCGTCAGGTCGCCTCCGAGATCCTCGTGACCCGGTCCGGTGGCTACCTCTTCCGGACCACCCAGGGGGATCTGGACGTCCACCGGTTCCATCAGCTCGTGTCGGACGGACGCAGGGCGCTGTCGTCGGGGGACGACAGCACCGCGCTGTCCACCCTCTCCAGCGCGCTGCAGCTCTGGCGCGGACCCGCGCTCGTGGACGTCGTCGCCGGCCGGATCCTCGAAGGGCGGCGCCAGCAGTTCGAGGAGTCCCGGCTGGTCGTCCTGGAGTATCTCGTCGACACCCAGCTACGGCTCGGCATGTACCGCGAGGTGCTCACCGAGCTCGCCGCCCTGACGGCCGACAACCCGTACCACGAGGGCCTGCACGCCCAGTACATGCGGGCCCTCTACCTCAACGGCCGGCGGGCGCAGGCCCTGGAGCTCTTCCAGCGCCTGCGGGTCAACCTGGTGAACCACCTCGGCCTCGAACCCGGCCCCATGGCCCAGGAACTGCACCGTTCCATCCTCAACGCGGAGTCGATCGACGCGCAGGGCAACCTCCGCAGGCCCACCGGGGACATCGTGCGCATGTCGTCCTCCGGCGCGGTGCGCGTCTACTGACACCACGTGGAGCCCTGTCCGAGGGGCGGACCGGGCTCCACGTGCTCCGCGGCGGCCGCTCAGCTCGCGACCGACGCGCTGACGAACCTGACCGGCGTGGGCAGATGGAGCGGGCCCTCGCCGCGCAGCCGGTCCAGCTCGGTGGTCAGACGGTGGCGCAACTGCCGGTTCTCGTACTCCGGGAGGTGCTGCCACAGCAACCGCATTCCCTGCGTGTGGGACCAGTCGACCCAGGTCTCGCCGTCCGGCGCGCGCAGATCGATGTGCTCGTCGGCGATCTCCACGTCCTCGAACCCGGCGCGGACCATCGCATCGGTCAGGTCGCCGGTGTCCTGAAGCCAACTGTTGAACCGCCGCTTCAGCGCGTCCGGCCGCCAGTCGGCCGGCAGGTTGCGCAGCAGGCGCTCCGGGATCAGTTCCGTGAACACCGGCGGCAGGAAGGGAAACGTGTCCTCCGTGAAGACTGGGCTGGTGAAGGCGATCCGGCCACCCGGCCGCAGCAGGGCCGCGTACCGGGGGAGGGCGGCCGGCGCGTCGGGCAGGAAGATCAGGCTGTAGCTGCCGGTCACCACGTCGAAGGAGGCGGGCGGGAAGTCCGGGTGCTCGCCGTCCATGACCCGGACCTCCACATGCCGGGCGCCGAGCGTGCCGGCCTGCCGGCGGGCCTCCTCCACCATGGCCGGCGCGATGTCGATACCGAGCACATGGCCGGACGGGCCCACCTTCTCCGCCGCCACGAACAGGGAAGCGCCCCGGCCGCATCCCACATCGAGAACGCGCTGCCCCGGCTGTGGATCGGCCCTTTCCACCAGTCGCCGGCCCATCGGTGTGAAGAACTCGACGCCCAACTGGTCATAAGTCGCCGCGGCATTGTTGAACGCCTCGGTGACCGTCGATTTGTACTTCGTCTTGTCCATGGGTCCTCCGGGTGACGAAAGCCGACCCGACCACCCTGACCCGTCCCTCTGAAATGTGGGTCGGAAGGCGCTCGGCGGCCGCTCGAAACCGGCTTGTCAACGGGTCGAGCCGGTGCGGAAAAGGATTGTTGCGGAGAGGCGCGGAAGTCAGGATGAAGTCATCGACGACCGACAAGGAGTGCCGACCGTGAGCGAAGGCATCGACATTGTTCGCCGCATGGTGAACAGCTACAACACCGGAAATACGGATGACGTCGCCGAGTTCATCCACGAGGAGTACCTCAATCCCGGCGCCCTGGAACACATGCCGGAACTGCGCGGTCCCGAGGCGTTCGCACTCGCGGTGAAGTGGCTGAAGCTCACTTTCTCCGAGGACGCGCATCTGGAGGAGATCGGCTATGAGGAGAAAGGTAGCTGGGTGCGGGCGAAACTCGCCCTGTACGGACGTCAGGTGGGCGAACTCGTAGGAATGCCGGCGACCGGGCGCAAGTTCTCCGGCGAACAGATTCACCTCATCCGGATCGTCGACGGAAAGATCCGCGACCACCGCGACTGGCCCGACTATCTCGGCACCTACCGCCAGCTCGGCGAGCCCTGGCCCAACGAGGAGGGCTGGCGCCCCTGAGCAGCACCTCCGTTCCGGTACACCGACGCCCAAGGGAAGGAACACGGTGAGCTCTTCCGCACCCGGGGAACCCCTGGAACCGACCGACCAGGACCTCGACGTACTCCTGAAGAACCTCGGCAACCTGGTGACCCCGATGGCCCTGAGGGTCGCCGCCACGCTCCGCCTGGTCGATCACCTCCTGGCCGGCGCCGACACCCTCGCCGGCCTCGCCGACCGTACGGACACCCACCCCCAGGCGCTCTCCCGCCTGGTCCGGCACCTCACCGTCGTCGGCGTCCTGGAGGGCGGAGAGAAGCCGGACCAGCCGCTGCGCCCCACCCGGCTCGGGATGCTCCTCGCCGACGGCCACCCGGCCCAGCAGCGGGCCTGGCTGGACCTCGACGGGGCCGTCTCCCACGCCGACCTGGCCTTCACCGGGCTCCTCGACGTGGTCCGCACCGGCCGCCCCGCCTACGCCGGGCGGTACGGGCGGCCCTTCTGGGAGGACCTCTCGGCGGACGTGGCGCTGGCCGACTCCTTCGACGCGCTCATGTCCTGCGACGAGGACCTGGCCTACGAGGCCCCGGCCGACGCCTACGACTGGTCGGCGGTCCGGCACGTCCTCGACGTGGGCGGCGGCAACGGCGGCATCCTCGCGGCGATCGCCCTGCGGGCCCCGCACCTGCGGGGCACCCTGGTCGAACTGGCGGGTCCCGCCGAGCGCGCCCGGCGCAGGTTCGCGGACGCCGGTCTGACCGACCGGGTCACGGTGGCGGAGGGCGACTTCTTCAAGCCGCTGCCCGTCACCGCCGACGTCGTCCTGCTGTCGTTCGTCCTGCTCAACTGGTCCGACGAGGACGCGCTGACGATCCTGCGCGGGTGCGTCAGGGCGCTGG
Source organism: Streptomyces sp. NPDC056948 (assembly GCF_042674225.1). Taxonomy (NCBI): domain Bacteria; kingdom Bacillati; phylum Actinomycetota; class Actinomycetes; order Kitasatosporales; family Streptomycetaceae; genus Streptomyces; species Streptomyces sp. NPDC056948. The sequence goes on along the minus strand of NZ_JBHUQX010000173.1, from coordinate 10,949 downwards.
AACCGGGCGGCAGGCTCCTGGTCCTCGACCGTGCCGATGTCGAGGGGGACGGCGCCGACCGGTTCTTCAGCACGCTGCTCGACCTGCGGATGCTGACGTTCATGGGGGGACGGGTGCGTACCCGGGACGAGGTCGTGGCCCTGGCCGGATCAGCGGGTCTCGCCCTGGCCTCGGAGCGCACGAGCGGCTCCACGACCCTCCCGTTCGACTTCTCGATCCTCGAGTTCACGGCCGTCTCCGAGGAAGCGGTCCCGGCCGCCCAGGCCTCCGAAGCCCTCCCAGCACAGGAGTAGACACATGTCCGAACGCATCGTGCCGAGCGGGGACGTCGAGCTGTGGAGCGACGACTTCGGTGACCCGGCGGACCCGGCGCTGCTGCTCGTCATGGGCGGCAACCTCTCCGCCCTCGGCTGGCCCGACGAGTTCGCCCGGCGGCTCGCCGACGGCGGCCTCCACGTCATCCGCTACGACCACCGCGACACCGGCCGCTCCACCACCCGCGACTTCGCCGCGCACCCCTACGGCTTCGGCGAGCTGGCCGCCGACGCGGTCGCCGTCCTCGACGGCTGGGGCGTCGGCCGGGCCCATGTCGTCGGCCTGTCGATGGGGGCGACCATCACCCAGGTCATCGCGCTCGACCACCACGACCGGCTGAGCAGCCTGACCATGATGCTCGGCGGCGGGCTCGACATCGACTTCGACGCCAACATCGAGCGCGTGATGCGCGGCGAACCCACGCTGGACGGCCTGCCCGGGCCCCAGCAGCCGTTCCTGGACGCGCTCGCCCTGATGAACCAGCCGGCCGAGGGCCGGACCGCCGAGGTGGCCAAGCGCGTGAGCAAGTGGCGCATCCTCTCCGGCACGGGCGTGCCGTTCGACGACGCCGAGTACGCGCGGTGGGAGGAACGGGCGATCGACCACGCGGGGGGCGCCCTCGCCGAGCCGTACGCGCACTACTCGCTGACCCTGCCGCCGCCGGCCCGGGCCGCCGAGCTGCGCGATGTCACCGTGCCGACCCTGGTCATCCAGGCCGAGCACGACCCCATCGCCCCCGCGCCGCACGGCAAGCACCTCGCCGGGCTCATCCCCACCGCCCGCCTCGCGGAGATCCCGGGCATGGGGCACGCCCTGCCCTCCTCGGTCCACGGGCCGCTCGCCGAGGTCATCCTCGCCCACACCCGCTCGGCGGTCTGACCGTGGCGGACGAGCAGCGGGCGGGAGAGACGATGTACGGGGCGGACCTCGCCCGGGTCTACGACCTGGTGCACCGGGAGAGGGGCAAGGACTACCGGGCGGAGACCGAGGCGGTCGCCGCCGCGGCCCGGCGCGGCAGGCCGGGCGCCGGACGGCTGCTCGACGTCGCGTGCGGCACCGGAGGGCATCTGCGGCACTTCGCCGACCTCTTCGCCCACGTCGAGGGAGTGGAGCTGTCCGCGCCGATGGCCGAGGCGGCGCGTGCCGCGCTGCCCGGGGTGACCGTGCACGCGGGCGACATGCGCGACTTCCGCCTCGGCACCACATTCGACGTCGTGACCTGCATGTTCGGCTCCGTCGGCTATATGACGTCGGTGGCCGAGCTCGGCCGGGCGCTGAAGATGTTCGCCCGGCATCTGGAGCCGGGCGGGGTGGCCGTGGTCGACCCGTGGTGGTTCTACGAGACGTTCGCCGACGGCCATGTCTCCGCCGACATCGTGACCGTCGACGGCGTCACCGTCTCCCGGGTCTCGCACTCCGCCCGCCGGGGCCGTACCTCGCACATGGACGTGCACTTCGTCGTCGCCGAACCCGGCGCCGGCGCCCAGCACTTCGTCGACACCCACATCATCTCCCTGTTCAGCCGCGCCGAGTACGAACAGGCCTTCCGGGAGGCCGGCTTCGCGGTCGAGTACCTGCCCGAGGCGCCGTCGGGCCGCGGCCTGTTCGTCGGCGTCCGGGCGTGAACCGGCTGACCCCAAGGCCCCAAGAGAACGACGCGAACGACGCGAACGACGAGAGAGGAGCAACATGAACGACCACGAGGTCGATGTTCTGGTGGTGGGTGCGGGCCTCGGCGGCCTGTCGACGGCGATGTTCCTCGCCCGGCAGGGCGTCCGTGTGCTCGTGGTGGAGCGCAGGCCGGGCCTCTCGCCCTATCCGCGGGCCGCCGGGCAGAACCCGCGGACCATGGAGCTGCTGCGCATCGGGGGCGTCGCGGACCAGGTGGTCCGGGCCGACGACATCCGCGGCACCCAGGGCGACTTCGTCATCCGGCTCGCCCAGAGCGTGCGGGGCGAGATCCTGCGCACCGTCTCGGAGAGCTTCGACGACATGGTGGCCGCCACCGAGCCGTGCACGCCGGCCGGCTGGGCGATGCTGTCCCAGGACAAGCTGGAGCCGATCCTGCTCGCGCAGACGCGGAAGCACGGCGGCGCCATCCGTTTCGACACCCGGCTGCTGTCGTTCCGCCAGGACGGCGACGGCGACGGCGCCGGCGTCACGGCCCGGCTGGCGGGGCCGGACGGCGAGTACGACCTGCGCGCCGGGTACCTCGTGGGCGCCGACGGCAACCGCAGCCTGGTGCGGGAGTCGCTGGGCATCGAGCGGTACGGGCACGGCACGCTGACCCACATGGTCGGGGTCATCTTCGACGCGGACCTCTCCGGGATCATGGAGCCGGGCACGACCGGCTGGTACTACCTCCACCACCCGGAGTTCAAGGGCACGTTCGGGCCGACGGACCGGCCCGACCGGCACACCCTCTTCGTCGAGTACGACCCCGACAAGGGCGAGCGCCCCGAGGACTTCACACCGCAGCGCTGCGTCGAACTCATCGGCCTCGCCCTGGACGCCCCCGAGGTGGAGCCCGAGCTCGTCGATATCCAGGGCTGGGAGATGGCGGCCCGGATCGCCGAACGCTGGCGCGAGGGGCGGGTGTTCCTGGTCGGGGACGCGGCGAAGGTCACCCCGCCGACCGGGGGCATGAGCGGCAACGCGGCCGTCGCCGACGGGTTCGACCTGGCCTGGAAGCTGGCGGCGGTGCTGCAGGGGCAGGCCGGGGCGGGCCTGCTCGGCACCTACGAGGACGAGCGCAAGGTCGCCGCGGAGCTGGTCGTGGCCGAGGCGCTGGCGATCTACGCGCAGCGGATGGCGCCGCACATGGCGGAGGTGTGGGACAAGTCGGTGGGGTACCCCGAGACGCTGCTCGGCTTCCGCTACCGGTCCTCGGCGGTGCTGGCCACGGACGACGACCCGGCGCGGGTGGAGAACCCGCTGACCCCGAGCGGCCGTCCCGGTTTCCGTGGGCCGCACGTCCTGGTGTCCCGGCACGGGGAGCGGCTCTCGACGGTCGATCTGTTCGGCGACGGCTGGACGTTGCTGGTGGGTGAGCTGGGGTCGGACTGGGTCGCGGCGGCGGAGGCGGCCTCTGCGGAACTGGGGGTGCCTGTGCGGGCGTACCGGGTCGGGGCGGGGCTGACCGATCCCGAGAGTGCGGTGTCCGAGCGGTACGGCATCGGGAAGGCGGGGGCGAGTCTGGTGCGGCCGGACGGGATCGTGGCCTGGCGTACGGATGAGGCGGCGGTTGATGCGGCTCAGACTCTCGGAGGGGTTCTGCGCAGGGTTCTCGACCGCTGAAGGAATGGCTTCGCGCCCCGCCTGAGGATTTGGCGGGGCGCGGTGTCGTTGGCGGGTGCGGGGCGGTGGGGGTTGTTCGCGCAGTTCCCCGCGCCCCTGAGAGAAGGGCGTCAGCTCAAGCCCGTGGCCGGGTTCGCCTTGGGGTCGCCGATGAGTTTGGCCGCTCGGCGGACTCGGTCGAGGAGCAGGGCCTGGCGTTGGATCGCCGAGGTGTCGGCCAAGGGGCCGGTGCCTGTGAGGGCCGCGCGGACGAAGGCGTCCATCGCGTTGAAGACCTGGTTGTCCTCGGGCAGCGAGCGCTCCGTCACCACGTCCTGCTGCTCGATCCTGACCACCGGCTTGAGCTGCTCCGGCGGTGTGAAGGCACGCCGGACGCTCACCCGCCCCCGGTTGCCCCACAGCGCGTAGGTGGACCGGTAGGAGTGCTCGAAGCCGAAGTCGAGCTGGGCCGTCACCCCCCGGTCGTCGCTCAGCAGCACACTGCCCGCCACATCGGCCCCGGTCGCCTCGTCGACGCGCAGACACGCCCCGAGGACATCGAGTTCCCCGGTGAGGTACAGCTGGGCCGCCCGCAGCGGATACACCCCGACGTCGAGCAAAGCGCCCCCGCCCAGGGCCGGCTGGTACCGGAACGAGTCCGGCGCCAGCGGGGGCACCGCGAACGATCCCGAGAACAGCCGCAGTTCCCCCACGGACTCGTCGAGCATCGCGCGTACCGCCGCGTGCTGGGAATGGTGCAGGAACATGAAGTTCTCGGCGAGCACGAGTCCGAGTTCCGAAGCGGTCGACATCAGCTCGAGAGTTTTCTCGTACGTGTCCGACATCGGTTTCTCGACCAGCACATGCTTTCCCGAACGCAAAGCCCGCAGCGCCCACTCGTGATGCATGCCGGGCGGCAGCGGAATATAGACGGCGTCAAGGTCGTCCCGCTCGACGAGTGCCGCGTAATCCCCCACGCCACCGCAGCCGAAAGCGGCCCCCACCCGCTCGGCCCGGTCCTTGTCCCGGCTGGCCACCGCGACGAGGTCGACGTGGTCATGCGCGGCGAGCACGGGCATGATCCGGCGAATCGCGATGTTCGCCGTGCCGATCACGCCCATGCGGAGCGCCCGTTGCTGACGGTGCTCTGGCATAGGGATCCTCATCACCTTGCGGGAGTCCAGTGGGTTCCCCACCGTACGACCGGGAGATCAAGCACTGCTTGAGGAACGGTGGATACGGAAAACGGCAGTTCGAGTGTTCTTCTAATACGGCCCCGTACCTTGCCGAGGTAATCGGATGACGGAGGTGGCGGGGTGACGGCGGCGACGAATGCCCTGGGGCGCGAACTGCAACTCGTCCACGCGGCACAGTGGCTCTACGCGATCAACGCGGAGCCGTTCGTACCGGGGGCGGGTGACCCGTATGCCCGGCTGGTACGGGGATTCGAGATCGGCGAAAAAGGCACGGACGGCACGGACGACGCGGGCGGAACCCTCGCGTCGATCGTCGAGCGGGGGCCGGTGTGGCGCAGCCGGCTCGACACCTGGGTCGTCACCGGCCCCGCGGCGCTGCGGGAGTTGTCCGCCGGCGCGGAACCGGCGGTGTCCGCCGCGGTGCCGCAGGCGGAGGCGTGGCTGCCCGACCCGGCGCGCCAGCGCACGACGGAACTCGCCCGGGACCTGGCGCGGCGGGGCGGGACGAGGGCCGTGGGCAAGCGGGCCGGATCGCTGCGGGAGCGGGCCGGGCAGGCCGCGGCCCGGCTCGGCCCGGGACCGGTCGACCTGGTGGCGGACTTCGCCGAGCCGCTGACCGCGGCCGGGTACGCCGCGATCCTGGACGTCCCCGAGGAGCGGCGCGCGGCGTTCGCCGCCGACCTCGCCGCGGCGGCCCCGGCCGTGGACGCGCTGCTCTGCCCGCAGACGCTGGACACGACGCGGCGGCTGGCCGCGGGCGTACGCGGACTGCGGGAACTCTTCGCCGGGCACGCCCACGCGGAGGCGGACCTGGTGCTCGCGGTGGCCGGCGCCCGGGCCGCGGCGGACCTGCTCGGCGACGCGCTGCGCAGGGCCCTCGACCGGCCGCGGGAGTGGGCGCTGCTGCGCTCGGACCCCGCGCACGCGGCCCGCCTGGTCGAGGAGGTCCTGCACCACCGGCCGCCGTGGCGGGCGTGCCCCTTGGTGGCCCTCTCCCCGGCGGAGGTGGCCGGCACCCGCATCGAAGCGGGCGACACGGTCACCGCCGTCACGACCACCACCGCCGTACCGGCCGGGACCGCCGGCGCCACCGAACCCGCCGGCGCCACCGAACCCGGCGGGGCCTCCGGGCCCGGCGAGACCGCCGGGGCCAGCGGCTTCCCGACGCCCCTTCCCGTGGCCGCCTGCGCCGCCCTGCTCCCGGCCGCCCGGGCGCTCGCCGGGCACGCGCTGGTGGCGCTGGCCGCGCGGTTCCCGTTGCTGCGGCCGGACGGCGAGCCGGTGCGCGTGCGCCGGGCGCCCCTGACCCGGCGCCTGGTCAGGCTGCCGGCCCGACTCGGCGAGGAGGAGACGCGATGAGGGTTCTGTTCACCTCACTGGCCCACCACACCCACTACTACCCGCTCGTACCGCTCGCGTGGGCGCTGCGCACCGCGGGCCACGAGGTGCGGATCGCCAGCCAGCCCGAGCTGACCGACGTCATCACGGGTACGGGACTGACCGCCGTCCCCGTGGAATGGTCGCTCGGCGCCCTGGAGGACCTCGGCCTGCTCGGCAAGCTCCACGACGAGGCCTCGGCCCATGTGCAGGGCTTCGACTACGCCGCCCGGGGCGAACACCCCTGGGACTACGAGCAGTTGCTGGCACTGGAGAACATCATGGTGCCCACGCTCTACGGCGCGCTCAACAACGACACCATGGTCGACGCCCTCGTGGACTTCGCCCGCTCCTGGCAGCCCGACCTCGTCGTCTGGGAGACCTTCACTCTCGCCGGGGCGATCGCGGCCCGGGTGACGGGCGCGGCGCACTGCCGGCTGGTCTCGGGCCCGGACATCAGCGTGCGGGCCCGCAAGGAGTTTCTGCGGCTGGCCGCCGAGCAGGAGCCGGAGCACCGCGAGGACCCCACCGCCGAGTGGCTGGAGCGCACGCTGCGGCGGCTGGGATCCGACGCCGGGTTCGACGAGGACATGGTCACCGGTCAGTGGACGGTCAACACCACACCGCCCAGCACCCAGCTCGACCTGCGACTGCCGACCGTCCAGGTGCGCCACGTGCCGTACAACGGCCCCGCGGTGGTGCCGGACTGGCTGCGGGCCGACCCCGGGCGCAGCCGCGTCTGTGTGACGCTCGGCTCCTCGGCCTCCGACGTCGGCGTCGACATGGCGGAGCTCCTGGCCCATCTCGCGGAGCTGGACGCGGAGATCGTCGCGACCGTCGACGAGGCGACCCGCGAGGCCGCCGCGGACCTGCCGGACAACGTACGCCTGGTCGACTTCGTTCCGCTCAACGACCTGCTGCCCACGTGCGACGCGATCGTGCACCACGGCGGTGTCGGCACCAAGGCGACGGCCGAACTGCACGCCGTGCCCCAGCTCATCCTGGCCTTCGGCTGGGACACCGAGGTGATGGGGCGCGGTCTCGAGGACATCGGCGCCGGCCTGTGCGTGCCGAGCGCCGACCTGCTTCCGGACGTCCTGCGCAAGCAGGTAAAGCGGCTGGTCGGCGAGCCGTCGTTCGCGCGGGGCGCCCGCCGGCTCCAGGAGGAACTGCTCGCCGTGCCCAGCCCCAACGAGGTCGTTCCGGTGCTGGAACGGCTGGTCGCCGAGCACGGCACGAACGGCTCAGTCCACGACCGAGGGTGAGGGATCCAGACGTGACGGACACCAAGGCGCTGGTGCTGGAACTGGCGCGCAAATACCACAAGGAACAGGAACCGCGCGGGTTCGAACCCGGGGTCACACCGATCCTGTCCTCGGGCGCGGTCCTCGACGAGGAGGACCGGGGCGCCCTGGTCGAGGCGGCCCTGGAGATGCGGATCGCCGCCGGGGTGCGCACCCGGAAGTTCGAGAGCGACTTCGCGCGCTACTTCCGGCTGCGCAAGGCCCACATGGTGAACTCGGGATCGTCGGCCAACCTGCTGGCGGTCAGCGCGCTCACCTCGCCGAAGCTGAAGGACCTGCGGCTGCGCCCCGGTGACGAGGCCATCACGGTGGGCGCCGGCTTCCCGACCACGATCAACCCGCTCGTCCAGAACGGCCTGACACCGGTCTTCGTGGACGTCGAACTGGGCACCTACAACGCCTCCCTGGCCCAGATCGAGGCGGCGATCTCCCCGCGCACCAGGCTCATCATGATCGCGCACGCCCTCGGCAACCCGTTCCCCGTCGCCGAGGTCGCGGAACTGGCCCGCCGGCACGACCTGTTCTTCATCGAGGACAACTGCGACGCCGTCGGCTCCACCTACGGGGGCAGGCTCACCGGCACCTTCGGCGACCTGTCGACGGTGAGCTTCTACCCCGCCCACCACATCACCGCCGGCGAGGGCGGCTGTGTGCTCACGGCGAGTCTGGAACTGGCGCGGATCGTCGAGTCGATGCGCGACTGGGGCCGGGACTGCTGGTGCGAACCGGGCACGGACAACACCTGCCTGAAGCGGTTCGACTATCAGCTCGGCACCCTCCCGGCCGGCTACGACCACAAGTACATCTTCTCCCACGTCGGCTACAACCTGAAGGCCACCGACCTCCAAGGAGCCCTGGCACTCAGCCAGTTGAAGAAGGTCGACGACTTCGGCGCGGCCCGGCGGCACAACTGGCGGCGGCTGCGCGACGGCCTGGCCGATGTGCCCGGACTGCTGCTGCCGCGGGCCACTCCCGGCAGCGACCCGAGCTGGTTCGGCTTCGCCCTGACCGTGCTGCCCGACGCGGGCTTCACCCGCAGGGACCTCGTCGACTTCCTGGAGGCCCGCAGGATCGGCACCCGCCGGCTGTTCGGCGGGAACATCACCCGCCATCCCGCCTACCAGGACGTGCGCTACCGGATCGTGGACGAGCTGGTCAACTGCGACACCGTCACGGAGGACACCTTCTGGATCGGCGTCTATCCGGGGCTCACCAAAGAAATGCTCGACTACGTCGTCGAGTCCATCACCGAGTTCTGCACGCGAAAGGGCTGATCGGAGCATGTCCTCACCAACCAGCCGCGTCGCCGTCGTCACCGGTGCCACCAGCGGGATCGGCCTCGCCGTCACACAGTCCCTGGCCGCCGTCGGCCACCGCGTCTTCCTCTGCGCCCGGGACGCCGACCGGGTCGCGCTCACGGTCAAGGAGCTGCGCGCCGAGGGCCACGACGTGGACGGCGCCGCCTGCGACGTACGGGACGTGGCGCAGATCGAGGCGCTGATGTCCGCGGCGGTGGAGCGCTACGGGCCCGTCGAGGTGCTCGTCAACAACGCCGGCCGCAGCGGCGGCGGCCCCACGCACACCATCGCCGACGAGCTGTGGGACGACGTGATGGCCACCAACCTGGACAGCGTCTTCCGCGTCACCCGCGCCGTCATGACCACCGGCCGCATGCGGGAGGGGAGCTGGGGCCGGGTCGTGAACATCGCCTCCACCGGCGGCAAGCAGGGCGTGGTGCTGGGCGCCCCCTACTCCGCCTCCAAACACGGGGTCGTCGGCTTCACCAAGGCCCTGGGGCTGGAACTGGCCAGGACCGGCATCACGGTCAACGCGGTGTGCCCCGGCTATGTGGAGACGCCCATGGCGGTGCGGGTCCGGCAGGGCTACGCCGCCGCCTGGGAGACCACCGAGGAGGAGGTGCTCGACCGGTTCCAGACCAAGATCCCGCTCGGTCGCTACACCACGCCCGACGAGGTGGCGGGCATGGTCGGCTATCTGCTGACCGACGCGGCCTCATCCGTCACCGCGCAGGCGATCAACGTCTGCGGCGGGCTGGGAAACTACTGAGGAGAGCGATGTCGGACGAGACCGTGCACACCACCGTCCACGAGATCGAGGTGCGGGCCCCGGCCGGGGCCGTGTTCGACCTGGTCGCCGAGGCCTCCCGCTGGCCGGTGCACTTCCCGCCGAGCGTGCACGTCGAGCGCCTGGAGGGCGACGACCGGCAGGAGCGGCTGAGGATCTGGGCGACGGCCAACGACGAGGTCAAGAGCTGGACCTCGCGCCGCGAACTGGACCGGGCCGGACTGCGGGTGACGTTCCGGCAGGAGGAGTCGCGGACGCCGGTGCGGAGCATGAGCGGCGAGTGGCTGCTGGAGCCGCTCGGCGACCGGGGGACCCGGGTGCGGTTCACCCACGCGTTCACCGCCGTCGACGACGACCCCGCGCACGTCGAGTGGATCCGCCGGGCCATCGACACCAACACCGCGTCCGAACTCGAGGCCCTGCGCCGGGGCGTGGAGGACGCGGACCCGGAGCTCACCTTCACGTTCGACGACAGCGTGCGCGTCGACGGCTCGGCGAAGGACGCCTACGAGTTCATCCGCGCGGCCGACCGCTGGACGGAGCGGCTGCCGCACGTCGCCCGGGTCGTCCTCACCGAGGACACCCCGAACGAGCAGATCCTGGAGATGGACACGCTCACCGCCGACGGCGCGACCCACACCACGCGTTCGGTGCGCGTCTGCTTCCCCGCCGAGCGGATCGTCTACAAGCAGATCCGGACACCCGCGCTGATGGCCGCCCACACCGGCGAGTGGATCTTCGAGGAGGACGACAAGGGCTGCACCGTCACCTCCCGGCACACCGTGCGGATCGCGCCGGACGCCGTGACGAGCGTCCTCGGTCCGACGGCGGACGTGGCCGCCGCCCGCACCATGATCCGCGAGGCCCTCGGCCGCAACAGCCTCACGACGCTGCGGTGCGCGGCCGACCACGCCGAGCGGCTGCGCGGCACCGAGCCGGTCCCCGCCGGGACGTACGTCGCCGTGCAGCAGTTCTACGCCCGGCAGATGCGGCTCCTCGACGAGCGGCGGGCCGAGGAATGGGCGCGGACGTTCACCGAGGACGGCGTCTTCGCGCAGAACATCGTCCCCGAGCCCCTGCGCGGCCGGGACGCCGTGGCCGCCGCCGTACGCCGCAACCTGGAGCGGACGGCGGACACACCGGAGCAGCGGCGGCATGTGTTCTCCATGCTCACGGTCGTGCCCGGGCCCGACGGCGCCCTGAGCACCCGCTGCTACGCACAGGTCCTGGTGACCCCGGCCGGAGGGCCGGCCAGGCTGCACCTGAGCGCGGTGTGCGAGGACGAACTGGTGCCGCACGGCGACGGCTGGCTGGTGCGCCACCGCAGGGTCGAGCACGACGGCGTCTGAGCGCCCGCGCCGGCAGGCGCACACCTTCGGGCCGCACCGGCGGACGG
>NZ_JBHUQX010000172.1:0-18396 GCF_042674225.1 Streptomyces sp. NPDC056948 | reverse complement strand
CCTTTCGGCCCTGATCCCCAGTCAGTGGGGGTTGTCTTTGCGGCTGTTGGGCCGTTCCGACGAGTGAGACTTTAGCGGATTCCCCGGCTCCCGAGCCAATCGGGGGCCGCGTCCTTTCGAACGGGGATTCCTCATTCCGTAAATACGCATACCAATGAAACGACGACAGGAGTACTGCGCGTCGAAGAGTGGTTGGTACTTGCGGAGTGGCTGCCCGGGGACCGACCGGAGTCGGCGCTCACGTCGGGCAACTCGGAGAACACTACGGATCGGGTCTGGGCGTGTCAACTCAGGTACGGGCGGCACTCCCGAGGCGTAGTCTGGGACGCATGACGACGCGTACGTGTACCCAGCTGTGGTGGGCCGCCTGACGGCGGCCGTTCTCACGTATGCATTCAACGGCCGCCGCTTCGGCGGCCGTTCTTGTTTCTCCCTCCGAACCACCGAGGGACGGCCGCCCGGGGCGGCGGTCCCGGCCAGGAGGTGGAGGAGAGATGACACGGGTCTTCAGCGGGGTCAAGCCGACAGGGCATCTGACGCTGGGGAACTATCTGGGAGCCATGCGGCGGTGGGCTGCCGTCGACCAGCACGAGGCCGATGCCTTGTTCTGCGTCGTCGATCTGCACGCGTTGACCGTGGAACATGATCCGGCGCGGGTGCGCCGGCTGAGTCGGCAGGCGGCGACGTTGCTGCTGGCGTCCGGGCTGGATCCGGAGGTCTGCACGGTGTTCGTGCAGAGTCATGTGGACGAGCACGCTCGGCTGTCGTACGTGCTGGAATGCGTGGCCACCGACGGTGAGATGCGGCGGATGATCCAGTACAAGGAGAAGGCCGCGCGGGAGCAGCGGCGGGGTGGGAGTGTGCGGCTGTCGCTGCTGACCTACCCCGTGCTGATGGCGGCGGACATCCTGGCCTACGGGGCCGATGAGGTGCCGGTCGGGGACGACCAGCGGCAGCATGTGGAGCTCGCGCGGGATATCGCCGTGCGGTTCAACCAGCGGTACGGGCATACGTTCGTGGTGCCCAGGGCCACGCGTCCTGAGGTCGCGGCCCGGGTGATGAATCTGCAGGATCCGATGTCGAAGATGGGCAAGAGCGACGACGTCGGGCCGGGGATCGTCTATCTGCTGGACGAGCCGGACGTGGTGCGGAAGAAGGTCATGCGGGCGGTGACCGACAGCGGGCGGGAGGTCGTGTACGACCCGGAGGCCCGGCCGGGGCTCGCCAATCTGCTGGAGATTCTCGCCGCGTGCTCGGGTGGGAGTCCTGAGGAGCTGGCCGGTGCGTATCCGTCGTACGGGGATCTGAAGAAGGACACCGCCGAGGCTGTGGTCGAGGCGCTTCGGCCAATGCAGGAGAGGCACAAGGAGTTGTGTGCGGATCCCGGGTATGTGGAGCGCGTGCTGCGGGACGGGGCGGAGCGGGCGCGGGGGATGGCTCGGCCGACTGTGGATGCCGCCTACAGCGCGATCGGGTTGCTGCCGGCCGTGCCGGAGGTGGCTGAGGCCGGTGCCGTGCTGACGGTGTGATGCGCGACGGGGGCGGGTGATCGGCCCGCCCCCGGGTGCTCAGCTGTTGTTGCCGGAGGCCAGGGCGCGGCTGCGGTCGCGGGCGGCTTCGAGGGCGGCGATGAGGGCGGCTCGTACGCCGTGGCTCTCGAGTTCGCGGATGGCGTTGATCGTCGTGCCGGCGGGGGACGTGACGTTCTCGCGGAGCTTGACCGGGTGCTCGCCGCTGTCGCGGAGCATCGTCGCGGCGCCGATGGCGGACTGGACGATCAGGTCGTGGGCCTTGTCGCGCGGCAGGCCGAGGAGGATGCCGGCGTCGGTCATGGCTTCGACCAGGTAGAAGAAGTAGGCCGGGCCGGAGCCGGAGAGGGCGGTGCAGGCGTCCTGCTGCGACTCCGGGACGCGGAGCGTCTTGCCGACGGCGCCGAAGATCTCCTCGGTGTGGGCGAGGTGGTCGGCGGTGGCGTGGGTGCCGGCGGAGATGACGGACATCGCCTCGTCGACCAGGGCGGGGGTGTTCGTCATGACGCGGACGACCGGGGTGTCGGTGGCGAGGCGCTCCTCGAAGTACGCCGTGGGGATGCCGGCGGCGCCGCTGATGACCAGGCGGTCGGCGGGGACGTGGGGGGCGAGTTCGTCGAGGAGCGTGCCCATGTCCTGCGGTTTGACCGTGAGGATCAGGGTGTCGGCGGTCTTCGCGGCTTCCGGGTTGGTGACCGGGGTGACGCCGTAGCGGGTGCGGAGTTCTTCGGCTCGTTCCGGGCGGCGGGCGGTGACCAGGAGGTCGGCCGGGTTCCAGCCGGCGCGGATCATTCCGCTGAGCAGGGCTTCGCCGATCTTGCCGGTGCCGAGGACTGCGACTTTCTGGGTCATGGCGCGGGGTGCCTCCGAGGGTGCGTCGTCCGGTGTCCATCGTCGCACCGGGGAGGGCGGGGTGGCTCGCGTGTCCGGTGGGCGGGATGTCGGGTGGCCCGGCTCAGGCCGTCCTGCGTCGCATGGTCGCCGCGCCCAGGGCCAGGACCAGGAGGGCGCAGCCCGCCACGATCAGGGCGTCGCGTACGAACGTGGCCGTCATGTCGGTGTGGTGGAGGACCTCGTTCATGCCGTCCACGGCGTACGACATGGGGAGGACGTCGGAGATGGTCTCCAGGACCGGGTGCATGTTGTCGCGCGGGGTGAACAGGCCGCAGAGGAGGAGCTGGGGGAAGATCACCGCCGGCATGAACTGGACCGCCTGGAATTCCGAGGCCGCGAAGGCCGAGACGAAGAGGCCCAGGGCCGTGCCGAGGAGGGCGTCGAGGAGGGCCACCAGGAGCAGGAGCCAGGGGCTGCCGGTGACGTCGAGGCCGAGGAACCAGACCGCGAGGCCCGTGGCCAGGGCGGACTGGATGATCGCGAGGGTGCCGAAGGCGAGGGCGTAGCCGGCGATCAGGTCGCCTTTGCCCAGGGGCATGGCGAGGAGGCGTTCGAGGGTGCCCGAGGTGCGTTCGCGCAGGGTGGCGATGGAGGTCACCAGGAACATCGTGATCAGCGGGAAGATCCCGAGGAGGGACGCGCCGATGCTGTCGAAGGTGCGGGGGTTCGCGTCGAAGACGTAGCGGAGCAGGAGCAGCATCACGCAGGGGATGAGGATCAGGAGCGCGATGGTGCGCGGGTCGTGGGTGAGCTGGCGCAGGACGCGGGTGGTGGTGGCGGTGGTGCGGGCCGCGCTCAGGGCTTTCGGTGAGGTGTTCGGTGGGGTGTTCGGTGGGGTGGGGGTGACGGTTGTGGTGCGGGGGGTCGTCATCGTGTCGTCTCCTTCGGGCGGGCTGCCGCCTTCGCTTCGTCCACCAGGTGCAGGAAGGCCTCCTCGACCGTCTCGGCGCCGGTGGCGGTGCGCAGGGCGTCGGGGGTGTCGTCGGCGAGGAGCTCGCCCTCGCGCATGAGGAGGAGGCGGTGGCAGCGCTCGGCCTCGTCCATGACGTGGGAGGAGACGAGGAGGGTCGCGCCGCGGCTTGCCGCGATGTCGTGGAAGAGGTTCCAGAGGTCGCGGCGCAGGACCGGGTCGAGGCCGACGGTCGGTTCGTCGAGGACCAGGAGTTCGGGGGTGCCGAGGAGGGCGACGGCCAGGGAGACGCGGCTGCGCTGGCCGCCGGAGAGGTTGCCGGCCAGGACGTCGGCGTGGGTGGTGAGGTCGACGTCGGCGGTGGCGCGGGTGACGTTGCCGTGGCGGCGGTCGGCGGCGGATCGGCCGGGGTCGAGGATCGCGGCGAAGTAGTCGAGGTTCTGGCGGACGGTCAGGTCGTCGTAGACCGACGGGGCCTGGGTGACGTAGCCGATGCGGGTGCGCAGGGTGGGGTGGCCGGCGGGGCGGCCGAGGACGTCGAGGGTGCCGGTGACCTTGGCCTGGGTGCCGACGATGGAGCGCATGAGGGTCGACTTGCCGCAGCCGGAGGGGCCGAGCAGGCCGGTGATCTGGCCGCGGGGGACGGTGAAGCCGAGGGCTCGCAGGACCGTGCGGGGGCCGCGGGCGACGGTGAGGTTTTTGGCCTGTACGGCCGGGGTCGCGGTCGTGGGTTCGATGTCGGTGTCGGGGCGTGGTGGGCCGGGAGCATTATTCATCATGTGATGAATAATGCTCCCGGCTGCGGGGTGCGTCAAGCAGGAGTCAGGCCGGGGTCTTCGCGAGCAGGAGGACCACCTCGTAGACCTCCTCGACGGAACCGTCCGGGAAGGCCCTGAGCAGGTGCTCGCGTTCCGCGGCGAGGAAGGACTCGGTGTGTTCCGCGTCGTGGACCAGGAAGACCGAGTGGCTGGCGAGGTTGGCGAGGTGGGTGTCGACCGGGACGCGGCGGCTCCAGCGGACCGTGCGGCGGGTGAAGGCGAGGCGGCCGGTGGGGTCGGCGGCGCGGGCGTTGACGTTCCGCTTCTCGGCGGAGATGTCGATGTCGAAGTGGCGCGCTGTGCGGGCGGCGGCCTCGGCGATCCAGGGCACGTCGAGGGCGTCGGTGTTCCACCAGAGGGCGAGCGCGCCGCCGGGGCGCAGGACGCGGAGGGCCTCCGGGACGGCTCGGGCCGGGTCGGTCCAGTGCCAGGCCTGGGCGTAGGTGACGAAGTCGAGGGAGGCGGTGGCGAGGGGGAGGTCGTCGCCGGTGCCGCGGATGATCGGGATGGCGGGGAGGGTGCGGCGGAATTGCGCCGCCATGCCGTTGCCGGGCTCCACCGCGATGACGTCCGCGCCTCGGGCGTTCAGGAGGGCGGTGGCTATGCCCGTGCCTGCGCCGATGTCTGCGACGCGGGAGCCGGGGAGGGGGTGGCCGGCCAGGTCTTCTATCGCGTCGAAGAGGGCTGGGGGGTAGGAGGGGCGGTTGGCCGCGTATTGGGCTGCTGCGGTGTTGAAGGAGTGGGCTCGGGCGGTTCGGGTGGGGTGGGGTTCCGTGGTGGTGTCGGCTCCGGTGGGGTGGTGGGCGGAGGGAGGTGTGGTCATACGGCCATGGTGGCCGGGGGTGGGGGTGGGGTGCGGTGAGATTTCGGTGAGAGGCGGCCGGTTATCGGCGCTTCTTCGAGGGGTTGCCCGAGCGGCGGGTGGTGCCCTTCTCGTGTCGCTTGCGGGCTGTCTCGTACTCCTCGCGGTGGAGCTTCTCGCCGGGGGCCTCGGTGAGGGAGCGGAAGAAGTACGCGAGGAGTGAGCCGACGAAGCCGATGGTCAGGAGGCCGCGGAGGGATGCCTGGCGGTCGGGGTCGGGGCGTCGGGTGAAGCCGTCCCAGGTGTGGCGGAAGGCCATCGCGCTGCAGATCGCGAACATCACGATCATGAGGAGCGACACGAAGCTGCCGATCGCGGCGATCTGGAGGCCCTGGTAGGCGAGGCGGAGGACCAGGCAGGCTGCGGCCGCGGTGGCCAGTGAGCCGACGGCCACGGCTATGCGGCGGGGGGTGTAGCCGTTGTCGTGGTTCAGCCAGGTCGTGCCGAAGAAGCGGATGGGGTCGGGGCTCGGGCCGGGGGGCGGGGTGCCGTTTTCTGCGCTCACGGGGCGATTATCGCGCTTGGCTGCGGGGGGCCTGCGGCGGCCTGTGCGGCTTTGGGGGGGGGGGCGCGTCGTGCCTGCGCGGTGGTGGTGGGTCGGGGCCGTGTCGGGGGGTGTCCGTCCTCGGAACGGCGCGATGGGGTTGCGTATCGACTGACTGTTCGTTGACGCGCCAACCGCTGCGGGCGGACACCCCCCGACACGGCCCCTTCTCGCCGTGCGCGGGTGCGGCTGCGCGGTGGTTCCGCTCAGTCGCCCCAGCCGCGGGCGGCCCGCAGTGGGGGTGGGCCGCCCGTGGCCGTGTGGTGCGGATCAGGAGCAGCGGGGGCGGATGTAGCCGTCGCTGCCTGTGTTCACGTAGGCGTCCGAGATGTACTGGCCGCTCGCGATGTTGTCCCAGA
This sequence comes from Streptomyces sp. NPDC056948, assembly GCF_042674225.1. NCBI lineage: Bacteria > Bacillati > Actinomycetota > Actinomycetes > Kitasatosporales > Streptomycetaceae > Streptomyces > Streptomyces sp. NPDC056948. Next base: position 12,480 of record NZ_JBHUQX010000172.1, on the reverse strand, counting down.
TGGTCGTCGTGCCGTACGGACCCGTGACGCGGGTGCCGGGTGTCTGGCAGTGGATGGCGACCCGGGCGCCTTCCGACAGGGTCCTGACGATCGGGTAGCCGGTGCCGGGGCCGCTGCGGACGTTGAGACGGATGCCGGGTGCGACCGAGTAGTACGTGGCCGCGGCGGCCAGTGTGGTGACCACCGGCATGCCGGTACTGCGCTTCACCTGTTCGACAGGCTCTACAGACATGAAAAACCTCCCCCGTTGACCCCATGGCAGCCATGGGGTCCCGTTGATTCCCCTGAATCACGCCATCAAACACTTGTGCATGATTCGCCAGCGGAGGCTAGCAAGCCGCCTCTGTCCCGAACGAGTCATCGACTAGGCTCCGTGCGTCGCGCGCGCGGACGAACAGCACGGGGGTGGTTCCATGGCGGCGCAGGGAAACGCCGGAGCGGGCCCGGAAGCGGAACTTCCTGAACATGCCGGTCACTACCGGCTCGAGGAGCGTCTGGGTTCGGGCGGCATGGGTGTCGTGCATCTGGCCCGGAGCACCTCCGGGATGAAGGTGGCCGTGAAGGTCGTGCACGCGCAGTTCGCCGAGGACCCCGAGTTCAGAGGGCGTTTCCGGCAGGAGGTGGCTGCGGCCCGGCGGGTGAGCGGGGCCTTCACCGCGCCTGTTGTGGATGCCGATCCCGAGGCCGGGCGGCCCTGGATGGCCACGCTGTTCATCCCGGGTCCGACGCTGGCCCAGGAGGTGAAGCGGAACGGGCCCTTGGCTCCTGCGCAGTTGCGGCGGCTGATGGCCGGGCTCGCTGAGGCGCTGCGCGACATCCATCGGGTCGGGGTCGTGCACCGGGACCTGAAGCCGAGCAATGTCCTGCTCGCCGAGGACGGGCCGAAGGTCATCGACTTCGGCATTTCCCGGCCAAAGGACAGCGAGTTGCGGACCGAGACCGGGAAGCTGATCGGTACGCCGCCGTTCATGGCGCCCGAGCAGTTCCGGCGGCCCAGGGAAGTGGGGCCCGCCGCCGATGTCTTCGCGCTCGGGTCTGTGATGGTGCACGCGGCTACGGGGCGGGGGCCGTTCGACTCCGACAGTCCTTACGTCGTCGCCTACCAGGTGGTGCATGACGAGCCCGAGCTGGACGGCGTACCGGAACAGCTGGCGCCGCTGGTGCTGCGGTGTCTCGCCAAGGAGCCCGAGGACCGGCCCTCGCCCGACGAGTTGATGCGGGAACTGCGGTCGGTGGCCGCCTCGTACGACACGCAGGTGTTCATACCTGCGCAGCGCGTGGAGGAGACGCCGAGTGCGGGTGAGCCGCCGGCCGTCGAGGCCCCGCGTCGGTCCAGGCTGCGCCTCGGCAAGCGTGCCGCTCTCGGGGCCGGTGCCCTGGGGCTGGCCGTCGTCGGCGCGCTGGCGGCGGTGCCTCTCGTCGGGGGTGGTCCCGCTCCGGCGCCCGCGGTCAGCGCACCGCGGACCACGGCTGCCGCCTTCACGGCGTGGGCGGCTGCGCCGTTGTCCAGGACGGGCACTCCGCTGTGTTCCTACGCGGCCGGGAAGTTGCTCTGCGCGCAGACCGGGCTGGTCTTCGCTCTCGATCCCGCCGACGGGCGTCTGCTGTGGAAGTACCCGCTGGAGGGGATCGCCGCCGACGGGCCGCCGAGTGAGGCTCCGGTCGTGTCGGGTGACCTGGTGCTGGGCGGGCTCGGCCACGGGCAGCGGCTGACCGCGCTGGATCCGGACTCGGGGGATGTCGTGCGGCGGCAGGCCATGTCCATGTCGGGCGGGGTGCAGGCGGTGGGCGGGATGGTGCTGCTCACCGCGGCCGACGGCACGGTCACCGGTGTGGACAGTGCCTCCGGGGACGTGAAGTGGAGTCAGCGGATTCCGGGGCAGGACGTGCCGTACTTCGTGTCGTTCCCGGGTGATCCGCTGGCGTACGCGGCGACCGTGTCCGGTGATGGGGCCGGTACGACGGTCACGGCGGTGGACCCGGGCTCGGGCGAGGTGCGGTGGGACGCGCGGCTGGAAGGGGCGTTGGAGCCGATCGGGAGCGAGGACGGGGCGGTCGTGTTCGTCTCGGTCGATGCCGTGCGCGGGGAGGCGCGGGCCTTGGTGCGGTACAGCCCGGAGGGGCGTACGACCGAGCGCGTGCCGTTGCGTATCCCGTTGCAGGGGGTCCAGGGCAGTGTGCGCGGGGACGTCGTTCATCTGATGGCGGAGGGCGGGGGGCTGGTCGCTGTCGATCTGGAGGCGCGCAAGCAGTTGTGGAGCCTGCAGACCGGTGTGGCCCGGGGGTCCATGCCCGTCGCCGACGACCGGCATGTGTACGTCACCACGCCGGACGGCCGGCTGCTCGCGGTCGACGCGCGGCGCGGGAAGCTCGTCGGGCAGACGTCTCCTCGGCTGGCGGCGCAGTCGGACCGGGTTCCGGCGTCGCTGCCCACGCCCCTGCTCGTGGACGACCATGTCTACGCCGGTGCTCCGGACGGCAGCGTCTTCGCCGTGGACGGGCGTGATCCGTCCGCCTGGTAGCGGATACGGGAAAGGGGCCGCCTCCCTGAGACGGCCCCTTCGAGAGAGTGCTCAGCCGAGCTTCGACACGTCCCGGACCGCGCCCTTGTCCGCGCTGGTCGCCATCGCGGCGTAGGCGCGCAGGGCGGCGGAGACCTTGCGGTCGCGGTTCTTCGGGGCGTAGACGCCGTTCAGCGCCTTCTCGCGGCGGGCCAGTTCGGCGTCGTCGACGAGGAGCTCGATGGTGCGGTTCGGGATGTCGATGCGGATGCGGTCGCCGTCCTCGACGAGGGCGATGGTGCCGCCGCCGGCCGCCTCGGGCGAGGCGTGCCCGATGGACAGGCCGGACGTGCCGCCGGAGAAGCGGCCGTCGGTGATCAGGGCACAGGCCTTGCCGAGGCCGCGGCCCTTCAGGTACGAGGTCGGGTAGAGCATCTCCTGCATGCCGGGGCCGCCCTTGGGGCCCTCGTAGCGGATGACGACGACGTCGCCTTCCGTGATCTGTTTCAGCAGGATCTTCTCGACGGCCTCCTCCTGCGACTCGCAGACGACCGCCGGGCCCTCGAAGGTCCAGATCGACTCGTCGACGCCGGCCGTCTTCACCACGCAGCCGTCGACCGCGAGGTTGCCCTTGAGGACCGCGAGGCCGCCGTCCTTGGAGTACGCGTGCTCGACGGAGCGGATGCAGCCGCCCTCCGCGTCCTCGTCGAGGGCCTCCCAGCGCTCGGACTGGGAGAAGGCCTCGGCGGAGCGGACGCAGCCGGGGGCCGCGTGCCACAGCTCGAGGGCCTCGGGGGACGGGGAGCCGCCGCGCACGTCCCAGGTCTTCAGCCAGTCGGCCAGGGTCGGGCTGTGGACCGAGTGCACGTCCTCGTTGAGCAGGCCGCCGCGGTGCAGCTCGCCTAGGAGGGCGGGGATGCCGCCGGCGCGGTGGACGTCCTCCATGTAGTACGTGCGGTTCTTCGCGACGTTCGGGGCGACCTTGGCGAGGCAGGGCACGCGGCGGGAGACCTCGTTGATCTCCTCCAGGCCGAAGGGGACGCCGGCCTCCTGGGCCGCGGCCAGCAGGTGCAGGATCGTGTTGGTCGAGCCGCCCATGGCGATGTCGAGGGCCATCGCGTTCTCGAACGCCGCGATGGTGGCGACGTTGCGCGGCAGGACTGTGTCGTCGTCCTGCTCGTAGTAGCGGCGGGTGATGTCCATGACCGTGTTCGCGGCGTCGACGTAGAGCTGCTTGCGCGCGGTGTGCGTGGCCAGGACCGAGCCGTTGCCCGGGAGGGAGAGGCCGATGGCCTCGGTGAGGCAGTTCATCGAGTTGGCGGTGAACATGCCGGAACACGAGCCGCAGGTCGGACAGGCGTTCTCCTCGATACGGAGGATGTCCTCGTCCGAGATCTTGTCGTTCACGGCGTCGGAGATCGCGTCGACCAGGTCGAGCGTGCGGACCGTGCCGTCGACCAGCGTGGCGCGGCCGGACTCCATCGGGCCGCCGGAGACGAAGACCGTGGGGATGTCGAGGCGGAGAGCCGCGTTCAGCATGCCCGGGGTGATCTTGTCGCAGTTGGAGATGCAGATCAGGGCGTCGGCGCAGTGGGCCTCGACCATGTACTCGACCGAGTCCGCGATGAGGTCCCGGGAGGGGAGGCTGTACAGCATGCCGCCGTGGCCCATGGCGATGCCGTCGTCCACCGCGATGGTGTTGAACTCGCGCGGGATGCCGCCGGCCTCGACGATCGCCTCGCTGACGATCCGGCCGACCGGCTGGAGGTGGGTGTGGCCCGGCACGAACTCGGTGAAGCTGTTGGCGACCGCGATGATCGGCTTGCGGCCGATGTCCGCACCCGGTACACCGGAGGCCCGCATAAGGGCGCGGGCGCCCGCCATGTTCCGGCCGTGGGTGACTGTGCGGGACCTCAGCTCGGGCATCGTCGCTCGCTCCTTCAGAGACGGCGTCAGAGGATTCGGAGATTTCTGACTGCTACGAGCGTACGCCGGTCATCCAGAGGGCGGGACGGCGTGTCCGAAATGCGGGATGACTGTCTCGGTCGACGGCTGTCTTCGGCAGGTCAGGGTCCGGTGAGATGGCCCTGTACGACGGGTGCCAGCCGCGCGATGATCTGCTCCGGGTCCGCCGAGGCCAGGGGTTCGACCTTGATGACGTAGCGCAGCATGGCCGTGCCCACGAGCTGGGCGGCGGCGAGCTCGGCGCGCAGTTCGGCGTCCGGCAGGTCCAGGCGGCCGGCGATGCGGCGCAGCACCTGGGTGGCGACGATCCGGCGGAAGACGGCCGCGGCGGTCTCGTTGGTGACGGCGGAGCGGACGATGGCGAGCAAGGGCGCGCGGGTCGCCGGGTTCTCCCAGATGCCGAAGAAGAAGCGGACCAGGCGCTCCCCCACGCCGTCGAGCGGGCCCTCCTCGATGGCTTTCGGTGCCTCCATGGCGGGGGCGAAGGACTGGGTGATCGCCGCCTCGAAGACCTGCTCCTTCGTCCCGAAGTAGTGGTGCACGAGCGCCGGGTCGACCCCGGCCGCCTTGGCGATGCCGCGCACGGACGTCTTCTCGTAGCCGCGCTCGGAGAACTCCTCGCGGGCGGCGGTCAGGATGCGGTCCCGGGTGTCGGCCGACTCCGCGCGCGGGGGGCGGCCCCGGCGGCGGGCGGTGGTGCCGGTTCCTGTGCCGGTTCCGGCCGGGGGCCCGTCCGAGGGCCGGTCGTTCATCGTCGCGGCACCTTCACCGCCGAGGCCAGGTGCAGGCGCGTGAAGGCCAGCGCCTCCGCCAGGTCGGCCTCCCGCTCCGCGCTCGACATGGCGCGGCGGGTGTTGACCTCGATGACGACGTGCCCGTCGAAGCCGGTCAGGGCGAGCCGCTCCAGCACCTCGGCGCAGGGCTGGGTGCCTCGGCCGGGCACCAGGTGCTCGTCCTTGGCCGATCCCCTGCCGTCGGCGAGGTGGACGTGGCCGAGGCGGTCCCCCATGCGGTCGACCATGTCCAGGGCGTCGGAGCGGGCCGTCGCCGTGTGGCTGAGGTCGATCGTGAAGTGCCGGTAGTCGTCCTTCGTCACGTCCCAGTCGGGGGCGTACGCGAGCATCTCGCGGTCGCGGTAGCGCCAGGGGTACATGTTCTCCACGGCGAACCGCACGTCCGTCTCGTTCGCCATGCGCCAGATGCCGGCGACGAAGTCCCTGGCGTACTGGCGCTGCCAGCGGAAGGGCGGGTGCACGACGACGGCGCTCGCGTCGAGCTTCTCGGCCGCCGCGCGAGCCCGCTGGAGCTTGGTCCAGGGGTCGGTGGACCAGACGCGCTGCGTGATGAGCAGGCAGGGGGCGTGCACGGCCAGGACGGGGATCTGGTGGTAGTCGCTGAGTCTGCGCAGGGCCTCGATGTCCTGGCTCACGGGGTCCGTCCAGACCATGACCTCGACTCCGTCGTAGCCGAGGCGTGCGGCGATCTCGAAGGCCGTGGCCGTCGACTCCGGGTAGACCGAGGCCGTCGACAGGGCGACCTTCGCGTCCGGGATCTTCACGGCTGGCTCTGCCATGCAGGACAGATTACGGGGTGTGGTCGGGGCGGGGCGGGGGGCCTCTTCGCCGTTGTGGTGTTTGCCACGGCGGGGGTGCATGTCCTTCCCAGTTCTCTTACACGGACTCCATGTGGTCCAGGCGCCGCAGGATCACGCCCTCGCGCAGCGCCCACGGGCAGATTTCCACCCGCTCGACGCCGAACAGGTCCAGCGCGCCCTCGGCGACCAGGGCGCCGGCCAGGAGCTGGTTCGCCCGGCCCTCCGAGACGCCCGGCAGCTCGGCCCGTTCCGCCTCCGTCATGCCGGCCAGCCTCGGGACCCAGGCCTCCAGGGACTCCCGCTTGAGTTCGCGCTGGACGTAGGGGCCCTCGGCGGAGCGGGCGGCGCCGGCGATGCGGGCCAGTTGCTTGAAGGTCTTGGACGTGGCCACGACGTGGTCGGGGGAACCGATGCGGCTGAACTCGCCGACCGTGCGGGCGATCTCGGTGCGCACATGGCGGCGCAGGGCGCGGACGTCGTCCTGGGAGGGCGGGTCCCCGGGCAGCCAGCCGGAGGTGAGGCGGCCGGCGCCCAGCGGCAGCGAGACGGCCGCGTCGGGCTCCTCGTCGATGCCGTAGGCGATCTCGAGGGAACCGCCGCCGATGTCCAGGACCAGCAGTTTTCCGGCCGACCAGCCGAACCAGCGGCGGGCGGCGAGGAACGTGAGGCGGGCCTCCTCCGCGCCGGTGAGGACCTGGAGCTCGACGCCGGTCTCGGCGCGCACGCGCGCGAGGACGTCATCGGCGTTGCGGGCCTCGCGTACGGCGGAGGTGGCGAACGGCAGCAGATCCTCGACGCCCTTGTCCTCGGCGGCCTGGAGCGCCTCCTGGACGACCGAGACCAGTTGGTCGACGCCGTGCGGGCCGATCGCGCCGTCGTCGTCGAGGAGCTGGGCGAGGCGCAGTTCCGCCTTGTGCGAGTGCGCGGGCAACGGGCACGCGCCGGGATGCGCGTCCACCACGAGCAGATGCACCGTGTTCGATCCCACGTCGAGGACACCGAGTCTCATGTACGGAACGCTACTGCCAGCCGTGCCGTCCGCCGTCCTCGGTGTGGGTACAAGGCCCGTACCCTGGACATGTGCCAAAGACGAAAAAGGCGAAACGCGACAAATCATCGGGTGCCGCGGTGTCCGACGAAAAGGGCCTCGACTTCGCCCGCGCGTGGGTGGAGTTTCCTGATCCGGCGGACGACGAGCAGGTCTTCCGCTGCGATCTGACATGGCTGACCTCTCGCTGGAACTGCATCTTCGGCAGCGGCTGCCAGGGCATCCAGGCCGGCCGCGCGGACGACGGGTGCTGCACGCTGGGTGCCCACTTCTCCGACGAGGACGACGAGAAGCGGGTCGCCGGGCATGTGGCGAGGCTCACGCCGGACATCTGGCAGAACCACGCCGAGGGCACGAGCAGCGGCTGGGTCTCCGAGGACGAGGACGGCGACCGGCAGACGCGCCCCTTCCAGGGGTCGTGCATCTTCCAGAACCGGCCCGGCTTCCCGGGCGGCGCGGGCTGCTCGCTGCACATCCTCGCCCTGAAGGAGGGCCGCGAGCCGCTGGAGACCAAGCCGGACGTGTGCTGGCAACTGCCGGTGCGGCGGACGTACGAGTGGATCGACCGGCCCGACGACACGCGGGTGCTGCAGGTGTCGATCGGTGAGTACGACCGCCGCGGCTGGGGTCCGGGCGGCCACGACCTGCACTGGTGGTGCACATCGGCGACCTCGGCGCACGGCGCGGGCGACCCGGTGTACGTCTCCTACCGGCCGGAGCTGATCGAGCTGATGGGCAAGGCCGGCTACGACCGGCTGGTCGAGCTGTGCGAGGAGCGGCTGGCCTCGCAGCTTCCGTTGCTGGCACCGCATCCGGCGGATCCGGTGGGCTGACCTGCGTCTATGCCGTGGCCGGGCTCGGGTCGTCGCCCTCCGAGGGCGGGGGCCCCGAGTCCGTCGGGTCCGGGGCCGTCGGCGTGGGGTCCGGGTCGGGTGACGGGGGCGGGGTGGTCGGCGTCGGGTCGGGGTCCGGCGCCGAGGTCGTGGGCGTCGGGTCGGGCCGGGTCGGGGGCGGGCTGCTGGGGCGGGGGTCCGGGCCGGGGCCGGGATCGGACGGGGTCGGCGCGGTGCCGAAGCCCGCGATGTGGACGACGGCGCCGACGGGTGCGACCGCCACCTGCGCGTGCCAGGGGCCGGACGGCTCACGCAGATGGTCGACGTACACCTTGATCGTCAACGACTCGCCGGGCCGGAGCGTTCCCGAGGACTGGCTGAGGTAGAGCCAGTCGGCTCCCGTGGAGGCGGACCAGCGGACCGGGGCCGAGCCCGTGGCGGCGAGGGTGATCAGGGTGGTGTCGCCCGTGTTGTCCGCCGTGACGTCCAGCGCGCTCTCGCGGCCGGCGGCGGCGACGCCGATGACCTCCACGGACACGTCGGCCTTGCCGTTCTTGCCGAAGCGGGGGCCGGGTCTGGTGCTCGCGTTGCCGGTGTTCTCGTAGCCGCCGCCCGCCATCTCCCCGTCCAGGCCGAGCGGGTCGTCCACCTCGAGCGCGGAGGCGGAGCGGCCGTCCTGGCCCTCGCCCACGGGGGTGCCCCGGTAGGCGGCCCACAGGGCGAGCACGGGGGCGGCCACGACGGTGGCGACGACGGTGGTGGTGACGGCACGCGCGCGGAGACGGTCCCTTCGGGCGGCGCGGTCCTTGGGGTCCATCGGGTAGCCGCGCCGGTCGAAGCGCGGTGCGGCGCCCCGTGCGCGTGGCTGGTGGGCCATGGCGACGTGCAAGGCCGCGAGGGGCGCGGGCAGGACGGGCAGCGCGGCGGGTGTGACGCTGGTGCCGGGCCAGCGGCCGGGGATGGCGCGCTCGGCGGTGCGGCGGCAGCGCGGGCAGTCGTCGACGTGCCGGACGAGTTCGCGGCGCAGGGCCGTGCCGAGCACGAGCCGGTCGTCGCCGACGAGGTGGGCGACGCTCGGACACGCCCCGGTCTCGACCACGGCGAGGGCCGCACGCGTGCGTTCGACCTCGCAGGCGGCGGACGCGAGCAGATCGCGGGTGGCGGCGAGGTCCATGCCGAGGACGGCGGCGACCTCGTGGGCGGCGAGGTGGTGGCGCACGGCCAGTTCGAGCGCCTCCCGCTGCTCCGGGGTGGTGCCGGCGGCCTCCGGCCAGGCCAGCAGGGCCAGTTCGCCGCGACGCCGCTCCTGGACCTCCTCGGAGAGGGCCGGGGCCGGGGGGTCGGCGGGCCGCGTGCGGCCCGCCGCGTGGCTGCTCGTACGTTTCTGCTTGGCCTCGGCCAGCCCCCGCAGGCACGCCCAGCGGGCCAGCGCGTACAGCCAGGCCCTGCGGTCCGCGGGCGCCGCGGGGACGTGCCGGCCGCGGCGTTCGGCGAGCGCGAGGACGTCGCCCAGGGCGGCGGTCGCGGCGTCGTGGTCGCACAGCACGGACAGGCAGTAGGTGAACAGGCCGTCCAGGTAGGGCTCGTAGCGCGCGGGCGGCCGCTGCACCAGCGTGCGCGCCGCACCGCGGTCACGCGCTTCCCGGTGCGCCCGGTGGGCGCCGGCCGAGCGGGTCGAGATCTCCGGCGTACTGCTCGTCATTCGGCGACCGTAGGGGGCCGGGAGTGTTACCTTCCGGCGGCTTGAGCACATTTAATCCGTACGGGTGAAACGATCCCTCAATAGGGGACAGGAACCAGTTGTTCCGCCGCTGGCGCGGGGTGGCGGGGCCCTGGCGCGCAGCCGGCCGCGCCCTCCGGTCCCCACGGTGTCAGTGCCTGCGGCTACGGTTTCGCCCATGGCTGCCCGTACGAAGACCACCAAGGACCGCCCGTCCTACCGCTGCACGGAGTGCGGGTGGCAGACGGCGAAGTGGCTCGGCCGCTGCCCCGAGTGCCAGGCCTGGGGGACGGTCGAGGAGTACGGCACGCCCGCGGTCCGTACGACGACACCGGGCAGGGTCACCACCTCCGCCGTGCCCATCGGCCAGGTGGACGTCCGCCGGGCGACGGCCCGCTCCACCGGCGTGCCCGAGCTGGACCGCGTGCTCGGCGGCGGACTGGTCCCCGGCGCGGTGGTGCTGGTCGCGGGCGAGCCGGGCGTCGGCAAGTCGACGCTCCTGCTCGACGTGGCGGCCAAGTCGGCGAGCGACGAGCACCGCACCCTGTACGTCACGGGCGAGGAGTCGGCGAGCCAGGTCCGGCTGCGCGCCGACCGCATCAAGGCCATCGACGACCATCTGTACCTGGCCGCCGAGACGGATCTGGCGGCGGTGCTGGGCCACTTGGACGCGGTGAAGCCGTCGCTGCTGATCCTGGACTCGGTGCAGACGGTGGCCTCTCCGGAGATCGACGGCGCGCCCGGCGGCATGGCCCAGGTGCGGGAGGTCGCGGGCGCCCTGATCCGGGCGTCGAAGGAACGCGGCATGTCCACCCTGCTCGTGGGCCATGTCACCAAGGACGGCGCCATCGCCGGCCCGCGCCTGCTGGAACACCTCGTGGACGTGGTCCTGCACTTCGAGGGCGACCGGCACGCCCGCCTCCGCCTGGTGCGAGGCGTCAAGAACCGCTACGGCACCACCGACGAGGTCGGCTGCTTCGAACTGCACGACGAGGGCATCACGGGCCTCGCGGACCCCAGTGGACTTTTCCTGACGCGTCGGGCCGAACCGGTCCCGGGCACCTGCCTGACCGTCACCCTGGAGGGCCGCCGCCCGCTGGTCGCCGAGGTCCAGGCGCTCACGGTCGACTCGCAGATCCCCTCCCCGCGCCGCACCACCTCGGGCCTGGAGACCTCCCGGGTCTCGATGATGCTGGCGGTGCTGGAACAGCGCGGCCGGATCAGCGCCTTGGGCAAGCGGGACATCTACTCCGCGACGGTCGGCGGCGTGAAGCTCTCGGAGCCCGCGGCGGACCTCGCCGTCGCCCTCGCCCTGGCGAGCGCGGCGAGTGACACACCTCTCCCCAAGAACCTGGTCGCTATCGGGGAAGTCGGCCTCGCGGGCGAGGTGAGACGGGTCACGGGTGTGCAGCGCAGGCTGGCGGAAGCCCACCGTCTGGGCTTCACACACGCCCTGGTACCGGGCGACCCGGGCAAGATCCCCGCGGGTATGAAGGTTCTGGAAGTCTCGGACATAGGGGACGCGCTGCGGGTCCTTCCCCGCTCCCGTCGCAGAGAGGCCCCACAGGACGAGGAGGGTCGCCGGTAGACTTTGCCCAGGTCTCGCCCGTCCGTGCGAACCAAGTGTGCGACACGGGGCGCCCCAGAACCTGCGACCGGAGGAGTGCAGTGGCAGCCAACGACCGGGCAGCAGCTCCCGGAAAATCCGGTGGGAGTGCCGGTACCGATGGCCTGATGCGCGCTTCACTGAGCGCCGTGGCACCGGGAACCGCCCTGCGTGACGGCCTGGAGCGCGTGCTCCGGGGCAACACCGGCGGTCTCATCGTGCTGGGCTCCGACAAGACGGTCGAGACGCTGTGCAGCGGCGGTTTCGTGCTGGACGTCGAGTTCACCGCGACCCGTCTGCGTGAGCTGTGCAAGCTGGACGGCGGCATCGTGCTGTCCTCGGACCTGTCGAAGATCCTGCGCGCGGGCGTGCAGCTCGTCCCGGACCCGACGATCCCCACGGAGGAGACCGGCACCCGGCACCGCACCGCGGACCGCGTCAGCAGGCAGGTCGGCTTCCCGGTGGTCTCGGTGTCCCAGTCGATGCGGCTGATCGCCCTGTACGTCGACGGCCAGCGCCGTGTCCTGGAGGACTCGGCGGCGATCCTGTCCCGCGCCAACCAGGCCCTCGCCACCCTGGAGCGCTACAAGCTCCGCCTCGACGAGGTCGCGGGCACGCTGTCGGCGCTGGAGATCGAGGACCTGGTGACCGTCCGGGACGTCTCGGCGGTCGCCCAGCGCCTGGAGATGGTGCGCCGCATCGCCACGGAGATCGCCGAGTACGTGGTGGAGCTGGGCACGGACGGGCGCCTGCTGGCCCTCCAGCTAGACGAGCTGATCGCCGGTGTGGAGCCCGAGCGCGAGCTGGTCGTCCGGGACTACGTCCCCGAGCCGACGGCCAAGCGGTCCCGCACGGTCGACGAGGCCCTGGCCGAGCTCGACGCCCTCACCCACGCCGAGCTGCTCGAACTGCCCATCGTGGCCCGGGCGCTGGGTTACACGGGCTCGCCCGAGACGCTGGACTCGGCGGTGTCCCCGCGCGGCTTCCGCCTCCTCGCCAAGGTGCCCCGGCTCCCCGGCGCGATCATCGACCGTCTGGTGGAGCACTTCGGCGGCCTGCAGAAGCTGCTCGCCGCGAGCGTCGACGACCTCCAGACGGTGGACGGCGTGGGTGAGGCCCGGGCGCGCAGCGTGCGGGAGGGCCTGTCGCGGCTGGCGGAGTCGTCGATCCTGGAGCGGTACGTCTAGCCTTCGGCACACGCTGATGCGTGAGG
>NZ_JBHUQX010000171.1:0-18412 GCF_042674225.1 Streptomyces sp. NPDC056948 | reverse complement strand
GCCAGCTGGCTGAACATCGCGGCCGAGCTCGGCATCATCGCCATCCCCGTCGGACTGCTGATGATCGCCGGCGAACTCGACGTCTCCGTCGGCTCGGTGCTGGCGGGCAGCTCGATGACGCTGGCCATCGTGTCCGGCTACTGGGGCGCCCCGATGATCGTCGGCATCCTGCTGGCCCTCGCGCTGGGCCTGCTGACCGGCCTGCTCAACGGCATCATCGTCACACGGACCAACGTTCCGTCCCTCGTCGTCACGCTGGCGACCCTGTTCGCACTGTCCGGCCTCACCCTCGGCCTCTCCCGCGTCACGACCGGCACCACGAGCGTCGCCATCCACCCGGACCCCACCTCGAAGGCGCTCTTCGGCCAACTGATCGGCGGCCAGTTCGAGGTCGCGATCTTCTGGTGGATCGCCGTGGCCGTCGGGGTCACGGTGCTGCTGCAGATGATGCCGTACGGCAACTGGATCTTCGCCATCGGCGGCGACAAGGAGAGCGCCCGTGCCACCGGGATCCCGGTCGCCAAGGTGAAGATCGCCCTGTACATGGCCAGCGGGTTCGGCGCCGCCCTCGTCGGCGTGATCCAGACGATCCTCTACAACGGCGCCCAGGTCGCCAACGGCCAGGCGTTCGTCTTCAACTCCATCATCGCCGTGGTCATCGGCGGCGTGCTGCTCACCGGCGGTTACGGCTCGGTCGTCGGCGTCGTGATGGGCACGCTGACCTTCGCCATCGTCAACCAGGGCATCTACTACACCGGTTGGAACTCCGACTGGGCCGCACTGATCCTCGGCATCCTCATCCTCGTCGCGGTGCTGATGAACAACACCTTCCGCCGGCTCGCCCTGTCCACCCCCCGCTCCCCGAAGAAGGCCTGACCATGACCGCGCCCCTTCTGCGTCTGACCGACGTCAGCAAGTCCTTCCTCGGCACCCACGCACTGCGGGACATCTCCCTGGAGGTGGACGCCGGAAAGGTGCTGTGCCTGCTCGGCGACAACGGCGCCGGCAAGTCGACCCTCATCAAGATCCTCTCCGGATTCCACAAGCCGACCACCGGCACCATCGAGGTCAACGGCGAGCAGGTCGCCTTCGACAGCCCCCGGGACGCGTCCGCCCACGGCATCGCCACGGTGCACCAGTTCGGCGGCACCTTCCCGCTCATGGGCGTCGGCCGCTCGTTCTTCGTCGGGGCCGAACCCACCAAGGGGTGGGGCCCGTTCAAGCTGTTCGACAAGAAGCTGGCGGGCGAGATCGCCGTCCGTGAGATGCAGTCCCTGGGCATCACCCGTGTCACCGACGGCGCCCGCCTCGTGGGCAGCCTGTCCGGCGGCGAGCGCCAGGCCCTGGCCATCGCGCGCGCCGTCTACTTCGGCGCCAACGTCCTCATCCTCGACGAGCCCACCGCGGCGCTCGGCGTCAAGGAGGCCGCGCACGTCCTGCGCATCATCATGCAGGCCCGCGCCAAGGGCGTCGCGGTCATCCTCGTCACCCACAACGTCCGGCACGCCATGATGGTCGGCGACCACTTCGCGGTCCTCATCCGCGGCCAGAAGGCCGACGACTTCCGCAAGGGCGAACGCACCCGGGAGGAGATCACCGACCTCATGGCCGGCGGCGAGGCCATGGCCGACCTGGAAGCGGAGCTGGCCCTGCTGCAGTCCGGGTCCTGAGGGGCGCGGCCACCTCGGCACGACGCCGGATGCGGTCACGACCTGACCGCATCCCGTGCGACGGTGACCGGGCAAGCCGCCCGGACCTCTCGAACCACGGGTCGGCACACGACTCGAAGGCCGAGGTGCTCCTTTGACCGTTCTCGACGCCCGGGCGCTCAACCGCGCCACCCTCGCGCGGCAGTTGCTCCTCGACCGCGCCGACATGCCGGTGCTCGACGCCGTCGCGCATCTGTGCGGTCTCCAGGCGCAGGAGCCGCAGGAGCCGTTCATCGGGCTCTGGTCCCGGCTGCGGGCCTTCGCGCCGACGGTGCTGTCGGACCTGCTGACCGGGCGGCGCGTGGTGCGGACCCACCTCATGCGCCGCACGGTCCACCTCGTCACCGCCGACGACGTCCTGGCCTGGCGGGCCCGGCACGACGGCATGCTGCGCCAGCGGGTGCTCGGCACCTACCGCCGGGAGCTGGAGGGAGTGGACCTCGACGAACTCGCGGAGGCCGGGCGGAAGGTCATGGCCGACGGCGAGCCCCGCACGATGGGCGAACTCGCGCGTGCCGTCGAGGGCCGCTGGCCGGCGGCGGGGCCCCGGCCCCTCGGCGAAATGCTGATCGCCGGCCTCCTCCCGACGGTGCAGCTGCCGCCGCGCGGGCTGTGGCGCACGACCGGGGGAGCGCGCTACGAACGGGTCTCCTCCTGGCTGGGGCGCGAGATCGACCCACCGGACCCCGACGGCTCCGACCCCGTGGGGCAGACACTGGTACGGCGCTATCTGGCCGCGTTCGGGCCCGCCGCCTCGGCCGACCTGCGCGCCTGGTGCGGTCTGGCGGGACTTCCCGCCGCCGTCTCCGCCCTGCGCGAGGAACTGGTCGCCTTCCGCGACGAGCGCGGCCGGGAACTGCTCGATCTCCCCGGGGCACCGCGCCCCGACCCCGACACCCCGGCCCCGGTGCGGTTCCTGCCGGCCTTCGACAACGCGATCCTCGGCTACCACGACCGCGGCCGGATCATCGACGACGCCCACCGCGGCCTGTCGGTCGCCGGCGCCCGTGTCGTCCTGGTCGACGGCCGGGTCGCCGCGACCTGGAGCGTCGAGGCGGACACCGTCCTGAGCACCCCGCTGGGCCGCCTCACCCGGGCCGACCGCACCGCCGTCGCCGAGGAGGGGCGGGCGCTGGCGTCCTTCCTCTCCGGCGGTGACAGCGACCGCGTACGGATCGCCGCGTCCCCCGGCTGAGCGCCGTGCCGACAGGGGCACCGATCAGGCGCACACTGGAAGGGTGCTGCCGGTGCTCACGAGGGGGTGTCGGCCGATGGAAGCGTCAGAGCGTACGACCATGCGGTGGTGGCGGTGGCGACGCAACGCGCTCAAGCGGCGCGTCGACGTCGTCGAGGCCTGGGTCGTGCTCGCCGGCTGGGTGTTCGCCCTGCTGGGCGGGCTGGCCGGAGGGCTGATGGCGGCGGGTGCGGTCGAGCATGCCGTCGAACGGCAGCGGGCCGGGAGCCATCAGGTCTCGGCGGTCGTCGTCAAGGACGCCCCGGGCCCGTCACCGGCCCGCGCGGCGAGCGACCACCGGGTGTGGGGCGAGGTGCGGTGGACCGCGCCGGACGGTTCGACACACAAGGACGAGGCACGGGTGCCGCCCCGGGCTCCTGGCGGGAGCACGGTCCCCGTGTGGGTGAACAACAGCGGTGACATCACGACCCCACCGGTGTCCGAAGGCGAGGCCTGGCTCCACACGACCATGGGCGGCGCGCTGGCCGGAGCCTTGGCGGGCGGGGCGGTGCTGGGAGCATCCTGGCTGATACGGCTGTCCCTGGACCGGCGGCGTATGGCGCAGTGGGACGCGGAATGGGAGCGGATCGACGCGCGGCGGGGGTGGAAGACCGGCTGACCGGGCGAGGGCTTGCCGGGCTCACCGGGAGCGCTGACGACGGCGGTGTGCCGGAGCTGTACGCGGCGTGCATCCAGTGGAAGACCGGCTGGTCGATGCCCCGGCGGGCACCAGGACGGGCCGGATCAGGGGCGGTTCCGCGGCTCCTCACCGTAGCTCCGCCGATGCGCGTCGCCCGGGCCGCGCGTCAGGTGCGGCCGACCGGGTCCTGGCCCTCGATGCTCTCGTGATCGCCGGGAGCAACAGGCGCCGTCTCCCCGGGTGCCGCGGCCCTCCTCCGGCGCACCCGGCCCGTCAGCAGCGTTGCCACGGGCTCGGTCCAGCGGGCCGTCAGCGGGCCGAGGAGGACCAGGATGAGGACGTACGCCGTGGCCAGGGGACCCAGGGACGGCTCGATGCCGGCCGTGACGGCGAGCCCCGCGATGACGATGGAGAACTCACCGCGGGCCACGAGCGTGCCGCCGGCCCGCCAGCGGCCCTTGGGCCCGATCCCGGCCCGGCGCGCGGCCCAGTAGCCGGTGGCGATCTTCGTCGCCGTGGTGACGGCCGCCAGGGCGAGGGCGGGCAGCAGGACGGGCGGGATGCTGGCGGGGTCGGTGTGCAGGCCGAAGAAGACGAAGAACACCGCGGCGAACAGATCCCGCAGCGGCGCCAGCAGGCTCGTCGCACCCTCGGCGACCTCGCCGGACAGCGCGATGCCGACCAGGAAGGCGCCCACGGCAGCAGACACCTGGAGCTGCTGGGCGAGCCCGGCGACCACGAGGGTGACGCCGAGCACCACCAGCAGCAGCTTCTCGGGGTCGTCGCTGGAGACGAAGCGGGAGACATGGCGGCCGTAGCGCACCGCCAGGACGAGGACGACCGTCGCCACGCCCAGGGCGATGGCCAGCGTGACGGCACCCGCGGCCAGGCCCACCCCGGCCAGCAGGGCCGTGACGATGGGCAGATAGACCGCCATGGAGAGGTCCTCGAGGACCAGGATGCTCAGGATGGCCGGGGTCTCCCGGTTGCCGAGCCGCCCCAGATCACCGAGCACCTTGGCGATGACGCCGGAGGAGGACACCCAGGTGACGCCGGCCAGTACGACGGCGGCGACCGGGCCCCAGCCGAGCAGCAGGGCCAGCGCCGCTCCGGGCAGGGCGTTGAGGACGGCGTCGACGAGCCCGGCGGCATAGTGGGTCCTGAGGTTGGAGACCAGGTCGGCGGCCGTGTACTCCAGGCCCAGCATGAGCAGCAGCAGGATGACGCCGATCTCGGCGCCGATGGCGACGAAGTCCTCGCTGGCGCCCAGCGGCAGCAGCCCGCCCTTGCCGAACGCGAGCCCGGCCAGCAGGTAGAGGGGGATCGGCGAGAAGCGGAAACGCCCGGCGAGCCGGCCGAGCAGCCCGAGCCCGAGGATGAGGCAGCCGAACTCGATCAGGAAGACCGCGGAGGAGTGCATGGCGGGTCACTCCCGCCCGAGTATCTCGGCGGCCGCCTCCACACCCTCGCGGGTCCCGATGACGATGAGGGTGTCCCCGCCGGCGAGCCGGAAGTCCGGCGCGGGGGAGGGGATCGCCTCGGCCCGGCGCAGCACCGCCACGACGGACGCGCCGGTGTCGGTGCGGATCCGCGACTCGCCCAGCAGCCGGCCGTTCCAGTGCGCGGAGCCGGGCAGTTCGATCCGCTCGGCGACGAGCCCCAGGTCGGTGGTGGACAGCAGGTTCGGCGTGTGGTGGGCGGGCATCAGCGCGTCGATGAGTGTGGCCGCCTCCTCCGTCGTCAGGCGCACCGAGAGGTCGCAGGCGTCCGGGTCGTCCCTGCGGTAGGCGCTGATCGTCCGGTGGCCGTCGCGGTGGGCGACCACCGAGAGACGGCGGCTGTCCCGTGTCGTCAGGTCGTAGCGGACCCCGATGCCCGGCAACGGCGTACTGCTGAGGCGTGGCGCGCTCATCTCTGTCCCCCTTCGGTCGGCGTGCGCGTTCCGGTGACTCGCCTACGGGGGCCGCGCCCGGACGAGCGCCCAGATCCGGCCTGTGGGGCTCATCCTAGGCGGCAGGACGGGAGGGCACCCGTCCTGCGTGTGCTACCTGGACGGCTCCGGGAAGGGCGATCCGGAAGGGAAGGGAGTGGCCGAGGGCAGCCTCGCTGTCGCGCCCTCCACCTGCCGCACGGTGCCCGTTCCCGGCTGGTGGCCGGTGCCCGCGCCGGTGGAGAGCTGGGACCAGGCCCCGAGGGCCACGGCCACGGCGGCGGCGGTGGCGACGACACGGCCCACGCGCCGGGCCTTGGCACGGCCGTTCAGGTCCCGCCAGGCCACACGGACCCACAGCTCGTCCGGCTGCCACAGGTCGCCGACGGTGTGCGGGGGTTGGAGCTTCCGCCCCGCCGCGCGCTCCTTCGCGGAGGGCTCCCTGGGGGCGGAGGCCCGTATGGCGTCCTCGGTGTCCGAGAGGAACCTCCGCCACACGTCCTCCGCGAGCGAGGGAACGCCGTCCGGCTCGTCGGGCGTTCCCTGTCTGCCCGGTCCTTCGGTGGTCATGTCCGTCATCCCCTCTCCGACCCTTGGCCTGATCACTGCACAGCGCAAGATCAGTATGCCGCCCGGCGATGCGGAAGGCCTCGTCGGAGGGGGAGAAAAACGACGGGCGGGCCGAATTCCGTCTCGGCACGCTCCCGGCGTACGGGCGTACCGGCGTCACGCCACGGCGGGCGCCTCCGGCAGCACGTGGTCGCCGACCTTGTCGGTGCTCAGGCAGAGCGAGCAGACCACGGCGTCGTGCGTCCGGCAGGCGGCCACGTCCGGCCGCTCGAACTGTTGCCGGCACACATGGCACTCGTAGGTGACGGCGCTGGGGTTGCCGTCCTCGTCCAGGAGCGGCTCGGTGATGCCGTCGTCCGTGCGGCGCAGGTAGTACTTGCCCTTGGTGACGACGGCCATCAGCGGCGTGAGGACGAAGGCGATGACGGCCGCGGCGACGGGGGAGTACGGCTGGAGCGCATCGCCCAGCGCGTGGAAGTACATGGCGATGGACAGCCCGGAGGCGGCGACGAAGGCCACGACACCGACCGGATTGACGGCGTAGAGCATGCCGCGGCGGAACTCGGGGGCGTGCGGGGACAGTTTCAGCACGTACTTGTTGATGCCGATGTCGGTGGCCACGGTGACCACCCAGGCGATCGCGCAGTTCGAGTAGAAGCCCAGGATGCTGTTGAGGAAGCTGAACATGTCGGCCTCCATCAGGGCCAGCGCGAAGCCCAGGTTGACCAGGACGAAGACCATCCGGCCCGGGTAGCGCTTCGTGACGCGGGTGAAGGAGTTGGTCCAGGCGAGGGAGCCGGAGTACGCGTTCGTCACGTTGATCTTGATCTGGCTGATCACGACCAGGGCCACGGCCAGCGGGAGGACGATCCAGGACGGCATCATCGCGTCGAAGGCGTGCTTGAACTGCTGGATCGGCTCGGGGGCCGCGGTGGGGCCGACCTCGGCGATGATGTAGACCGCGAGGAACACCCCGATGGCCTGCTTCAGCGCGCCGAGCACCACCCAGCCCGGGCCGGCCATCACCACGGCCGTCCACCAACTCCGCTTGTTCTCCTCGGTCTTGGGCGGCATGAAACGCAGATAGTCGATCTGCTCGCCGATCTGCGCGATCAGCGACAGGCACACGCCCGCGCCCAGCAGCACGGAGGCGGTGTTGACGCCGCCGTCCCCGTCGGTGCCCGCGTAGGCGAGGAAGCGGTCGACGCTCCCCGGGTCGGTGGCGACCAGGTAGACCAGCGGGCCGACCATCAGCAGCAGCCAGATCGGGGTGGTCCACACCTGGAGCTTGCTCAGCGCCGTCATGCCGTAGATCACCAGCGGGATCACCATGAGGGTGGAGACCAGATAGCCCAGCCACAACGGCAGTCCGAGGCCCAGCTTCAGGCCCTGGGCCATGATCGAGCCCTCGAGGGCGAAGAAGATGAAGGTGAAGCTGGCGAAGATGACGCTGGTGAGGACCGAGCCGAAGTAGCCGAAGCCGGAGCCGCGCGTGATCAGGTCCAGATCGATGTTGTAGCGGGCCCCGTAGTAGGCGAGCGGGAAGCCGGTCACGAAGATGACGACGGCGGCGACGCCGATCGCGAGGAGCGCGTTGCCGGTGCCGTGGGCCAGGCCGATGCCGGCGCCGATGGAGAAGTCGGCCATGTAGGCGATGCCGCCGAGCGCGGTCGTCGCCACCACCATCGGAGTCCAGCGCCGGTAACTGCGCGGCGCGAAGCGGAGGGTGTAGTCCTCCAGGGTCTCCTTGACGGCCTGGTCGGAACCCGGCGCCGCCTGCTGCGCCGGTTCCGGATCGGTGACTTCTGCCAGTCGTGGCTCGGTACTCATGCCACGCCTCCTCGCTGCGGGTTGGGGACGACAAGGCAGGCACGGTAGGCAGTGGGCGTTACCCCTAAATACTTCCTGCGTGAAGGGAATGTTTCGGAGGCATCTCACGCGCCGGCGGCGGCTGTCTACGGCACTCCGAGTTCGAAGAGCACGTACCCCGCGTACGACCCGGAGGCCAGCGCGGCCGTGCCGAGGACCGTGGCCAGGGACGGCCATCCGAGCCGGCCCATCGCGAGGGCGAGAGGGACCAACAGCGGGAAGAGGGGCAGCAGATAGCGCGAGACGTTGCCGAAGATCTGCTGGGTGGTCATCACCATGAGATACGACAGCACCGTGTAGACGACGAGTACGGCCGGCGGGCGCAGCCGCAGCAGGAGCACCGTCAGCACCGGCACCGCCAGCACGACGCAGACGCCGATGACGTCCTCGAAGGCCCTGGCGAAGAGATAGTCGAAGTGCCCGACGGGGAGGGACGTCAGCACCTTGAACGTGTGGGCTCCCCAGTCGAACTTGTGGGCCCACGCGCCGTCCTGGAGCTTGGAGTAGCCGTTGATGTCGCCCATGCGGTAGTTGACCCAGGCGAGATAGCCGAACAGCCCCAGCGGTGCGATCGCCACGGCGGCCAGCGGACGCAGGACACCGTCCGCGCGCCGGCGCAGGGAGAGCAGCGCGGCGACGGCGAGGGCGGCGACCAGCGCGGCGGCGGTGGGCCGGCAGAGCCCGGCCGCACACGTCAGCAGACCGGCGGTCAGCCAGCGGCGGGACATGACGGCATGGCAGGCCCACACGGCGAGAGCCGTGTAGAGGGATTCCGAGTAGCCGGACCACTCCGTGCCCGAACCGGGCCAGACCGCCCACAGCCCGGCCGCGACCAGCCCGGCCCGGTGGCCGCCCAGCCGTCGAGCCACGGCATAGATGCCGAGCGCCGCGACGAACGAGGCGATCACGGACACCGTCATGCCGGCGCCGAACAGCCCGAGCCCGGTGCACTCCGAGACCAGGCGCATCAGCGCCGGGTACAGCGGGAAGAACGCCGCCGAGTTGCCCTCGAGCGTGATCAGACCGGTCGCGCCCGGGACCGGTTCCAGGGCGGGGTCGTATCCGTGCTCGGCTATCTGCTGGTACCACCAGCCGTCCCAGCTCGCCAGGACGTCCCAGGCGTGCTCGCCGCCGCCGAAGCGCGGGTTCTTCTTCCGGAAGTCGCCCGCGGAATCCAGCAGATACATGAAGACGGCGAAGCCGGCCAGCTTCAGCACGCCGTACGTCAGCAGCACGGGCCCGTAGCGCAGGGCGGCCCAGCGCAGCCGTCGGCGGAACTCCCGGGATCCGCTGGGGACTTCAGGAGGCTCGTGGCCCGACAGAGGTCGGCTCAGCTCGACGGTGCTCATGAGGATCCTGTCGTACGGCGGGCGTTGTCGCGGGCGGGGAACACCCAGGCCCGGAAGAGGAGGAAGCGCAGCAGCGTCGCGGCCAGGTTGGCTCCGACAAGCGTCACGAGCTCGACCTCGCGGCCGGCCCCGGGTGCGGTGTGGTGCAGGGCGGCCAGGGAACCGCTGGTGAGGGCCAGCCCGACCAGGAACGCCGCCAGGCCCTTGAGATGGTGGCGCAGCGCACCGCCGCGCCCCCGCACCCCGAACGTGAGCCGCCGGTTGGCCGCGGTGTTGGCGACCGCGCTGGCGAGCAGGGCGAGCGCGTTGGCGGCCTGCGCCCCCGTCGCCGGTCTGAGTCCGAGGTAGAGCAGCAGGTAGCACAGGGTGCTGGCGACACCGACGGCGGCGAAGCGCACCGCCTGCCGGGCCAGGCCCGCCGGCAGTTCCCCGGCGAGGTCGCCGTCGCTGCGGTGCAGCGCGCTCAGCGGCAGCCTCCCGCAGGCCAGGGCCCGGCCCAGCCTCGCCATGCCCCGCAGATCGGCCAGCGCCGTGGAGACGATGCGCACCCGGCTGTCGGGGTCGTCCACCCAGTCCACCGGCACCTCGTGGATGCGCAGCCCCGCACGCTCGGCGATGACCAGTAACTCGGTGTCGAAGAACCACCCGCGGTCCTCCACCAGCGGCAGCAGCCGCTCGGCGACATCCCGCCGCACCGCCTTGAACCCGCACTGCGCGTCGGAGAACCCCACGGCGAGCGTGGAGCGCAGCAGCCCGTTGTAGCAGCGGGAGATGAGCTCCCGCTTCGTCCCGCGCACCACCCGCGCACCACGCGCCAGACGGGTGCCGATGGCGATGTCCGAATGCCCCGAGATCAGTGGCGCGACCAGCGGCAGCAGCGCCGCGAGGTCGGTGGAGAGATCCACGTCCAGATACGCCAGCACCGGGGCACGGGACCGCGACCAGGCGACGTGCAGCGCGCGGCCCCGCCCCTTCTCGGCCAGCCGGATCCAGTCCGTGCCGGGCAGTTCGGCGGCCAGCCGCGCGGCGATCCCCGGCGTCCGGTCGGTGCTGGCGTTGTCGGCGATGGTGATCCGGAACGAGTAGGGGAACGTCTCGCCGAGGTGCGCGTGCAGGCGCCGGACGCACGGCTCCAGATCGTTCTCCTCGTTGTACACGGGCACGACCACGTCGAGGACGGGGTCCGGGTGGTGCGCGGGCAGGGGCGCCCGGCGCGGCAACGCGGCGAGCTCTGAGGTCGGGCGGTCGATCAGGGCCGACCGCCGTTCGGTTCTCATGGCTGCTTACCGGTCTCTTTCTGGCGCGCGGCAAACGCGAGCGCCGGTTCAGGGCAGGCCGAAGGCGCCCGTATCGGTGGTGCGGTGACGGAGGATCGGGGCGATGACGCCGCCCCTGGCAGGAATCGCCTCTCAGGCGGCTACTCGGTACTGACCGATGCGGAAGGCTCCTGTGTCGTCTCCAGGACGGACGGCGGCGCCGTCGTACGGGTCGGGGGAGGGGGTGACGAGGGGAGTGCCGCCGTGGTCCCGGTCTCGGAGGGCGTGGCGGTCGGCGCGGGGCCGGTCGGCGTGCTCGTGGTCCCGGTCGGCGTGCTGCTGCCGGTCGAGGTCGCGGGCACCGACGCCGCCGACCGGGTCGGAGTGGAGCTCGGATCCGAGGGGTCGGCCGTGGGCCCGTTGTCGTGCGTGGGCGTCGGGCTCGTCGCGGGCCGCGGCCGGGGATCGGCGGGCTGGGCCTTGGTGAGCATGCTGGGCAGCAGGGCGAGCCCGACACTGAGCCCGGCGACCGCCACGGCGGAACCGCCCGCCTTCCACAGCATCCGCGACCGTCGGCGGGCCCGGATGCCCTCGTGCAGCCGCTGCCGCTGCGCGGGCTCGTAGGGGGTGTGCTGCTGGGTGTCGTGCATCAGCCGCGACAGGTCCCGCTCGAAGTCGTCCATCGTTTCTCCCTTCACCCCACGGGCCTGACGGCGTCGGACAGGATCTGGCGGAGCCGTGCCACTCCGCGTGACGCGTGGGACCGTGCGGTGCCCACGGGGCAGCCCAGCGCCTGGGCGACCTGGGCCTCGGGCAGGTCCTCGTAGTAGCGCAGCACCACCGCCGCCCGCTGCTTCGGCGACAGCAGCGCCAGCGCGGCCTCCAGCCGTGAGCGTTCCGCCACGGTGGACGACACATCGCCCGGGTCGGCCCGGTCCGGCAGCTCATCCACCGGACGCTCGCCCCACCAGCGCCGTCGCGCCGAGCGCGCCGCCATCCGCACCAGCACCGTGCGGACATACGCCTCCGGGGCCTGCTCCGCGACCTTCGGCCAGGCGAACCACAGCTTGACCAGGGCCTCCTGCACCAGGTCCTCGGCCCGTTGCCGGTCGCCCCCCGTGAGCAGCCGCGCGACATGGAGCAGCGCCGACCAACGGGCGGCCACGAACTCGTCGAAGCCGTCCGCCCCCCGAACCTGCTCCATCCTCACCGTCCCGCGTCTCAGTGGCCTCCTACACCTCTGAAAAGACGCTGGACCCCGCCCCGCGCTGCACCCGGATCCTGTGATCCACCTCACTCCGGCCGGACCCGGGCATGGAAAAGGGCCCGTGCACAGGCACGAGCCCTTCCGATGTGCGCCGGGGGATGGCGCTTGTACGCCTGGGGACGGCGATGCCGCGCGGGATCACCCGCCGCCCGGGCCGCCGCTGCCGAACGAACCGCTGCTGCCCTCGTTCCACCCCGGGCGCTCCTGCGACGCGCTCCTCCGGTCGCTCACGTTGCCGTGAGCCTTCAGCCGGTGCGGCGTCAGACGGTCCTGGCTTCGCGGCACCTCCTCGGGCTCCCGGCGCTCACTGACCTCGCGGACCGGGCCGCCGTCGGGCAGCCGCGGCTGCTCCTCGGGGCGTGGCGTGGGCAGCTCCCTGCGCTTGATGCGAACGCCGAGGACGAAGGCCCCCAGGAGCAGGGCCACGACCACCACACCCGCCACGATCAGCCCGATGCCGAGGGCGCCACGGCCCGCGGCCATGTCCATCCATGCGGTATTCATGGCGCGCGGGTACCCCTGGTCCTCACCATGAACCTGCTCACCTCGGTTGCACCCCTTGGGAACACCGGGTTTGACGGGCATCGACCGGGGCTACCCGCGCGGTGTGACTTCGACGACATCCCAGCAGGAGCTGTTCCGGTTCCTGGAGGACCGCTTCGCATGCGCGCAGGCGTGTACAGAGTGCGCGCGGGCGTGCGCGCTGCGCGCGAGCCTTGTGGATCCCGACGGCACCGAGAACCAGGAACTCGTACGACGCAAGGGCATCATGTGCGCGGAGGTCTGCGACGCGACCTGCCGTGTGCTGTCCGAGCAGAACCAGGTGGACGAGAGCGCCATCCGCGCCCAGGTCGAGTGGTGCCGCACCGTGTGTCTGGAGGCCGCCCACGCCTTCGACCGGCAGCCGGGGGCGGAGGACTCGGCGAGGACGTGCCGCGCGTGCGCGCGGGCGTGCACGGACTTCCTCGCCACGCTGAACTGAGCTCACGCTGAACTTGGCCCACGCTGAACTTGGCCACGCTGAGCTGGGCCGACCGGCACCGAGGTGACATCGCCATTCCCAATTTCTGAAACACGTTCTACGGTGTGCGCCGACAGGACCGGCCTTGGGGAGCCTGGAGGCGCCGTGCACCTCGAATACACGCCCGAGCAGCAACGGCTGCGCACCGAACTGCGCACCTACTTCGCCGAACTGGTCCCGGACCACGCCTACGCCCGGCACGGCGACCCCGCCGCCCAGAAGCGGTTCTACCGCGAGACGATCCGGCGGCTCGGCACAGACGGCTGGCTCGGCGTGGGCTGGCCCGAGGAGTACGGCGGGCGCGGCCTGACCGCCATGGAGCAGTTCATCTTCTTCGACGAGGCCGCCCAGGCCGGCGTCCCGCTGCCCCTGATGGCGCTGAACACCGTCGGTCCGACGATCATGCAGTACGGCACCGACGAGCAGAAGGCCTACTTCCTGCCGAGGATCCTCTCCGGCGAGATCGACTTCGCCATCGGCTACAGCGAGCCCGGCGCGGGCACCGACCTCGCGTCCCTGCGGACCCGTGCGGTCCGGGAAGATGGGGGCACCTCCCGCTCGAGCGAAGCCGAGAGTGGGGGAGAGTACGTCGTCGACGGCCAGAAGATCTGGACCACCAACGGCGACACCGCCGACTGGGTGTGGCTGGCCGTGCGCACCGACCCCGACGCCCCGCCGCACAAGGGCATCACCATGCTGCTGATGCCGACCACCGCCCCGGGCTACTCCTGCACCCTGATCAACACCCTCGCCTCGCACGACACCACGGCCAGCTACTACGAGAGCGTCCGCGTCCCCGTCTCCCGCCGGGTCGGTGCCGAGAACCAGGGCTGGCGGCTGATCACCAACCAGCTCAACCACGAGCGCGTGACCCTGGCCGCCCACGGCACCATGGCGATCCGCGCCCTGCACGACGTGCAGCGCTGGTCGACGGAGACCAAGCTCGCCGACGGCCGCCGGGTCGCGGACCTGCCCTGGGTACGCCGCCTCCTGGCCCGCACCCACGCCCGGCTGGACGCCCTCAAGCTGCTCAACTGGCAGATGGTCAACTCCGTCCAGGAGGGCACCCTCACCCCGCAGGACGCCTCCGCAGTCAAGGTCTACGGCTCCGAGGCCCGGCGCGACGCCTACGCCTGGCTCATGGAGATCGTCGCGGCGCCCGGAGCCTTGAAGGAAGGCTCGGCGGGCGCGGTCCTGCACGGCGAACTGGAACGCGGCTACCGCTCGGCGGTCATCTTCACCTTCGGCGGCGGCAACAACGAGATCCAGCGGGAGATCATCTCGTGGATCGGGCTGGGAATGCCGCGGGTGCGGCGCTGATGTGATGTGACGAGGATTTGGCTCGGGCCGCGTTCGATCGGTCCCGGGGGTACGGGATTCCGAGGTTCATGCCGCTGTCGGTGGTGATCGGTGGTTGAGGGCGTAGGTCAGAAAGGCGCCGAAGCGGGCGATGCACGGGACGATCGGTGCGTGGGCGCCTCAATCGGGTCCGCCCAGCATGATCTTCCACACCCGGGTCGCGACCTGCAGGTTGAGGCGGTCCTCCACGTTCGTGAGGTCATGGCCGCTGATCTCGCGGATGCGCTGGAGCCGGTAGCGCAGCGTGCTGCGGTGGATCGCGAGGGATTCGGCGGTCTCGGCGTAGTTGCCGCCGCAGTCGAAGTACCGGGACAGAGTCTCCACGAGCGCCGTACGGTGCCGGCCGTCGTAGTCGACGAGGGGTCCGAGCCACTCCCGAACGAACGCCTCCAGCTCCTTGTATTCGTTCCCAGGTCCCAGGATGCGGTAGAGGCCCAGATCGTCGAAGAACGTCGTGCCGTATCGGCTTCGGGACCGTCGGCGT
This sequence comes from Streptomyces sp. NPDC056948, assembly GCF_042674225.1. Lineage (NCBI taxonomy): Bacteria > Bacillati > Actinomycetota > Actinomycetes > Kitasatosporales > Streptomycetaceae > Streptomyces > Streptomyces sp. NPDC056948. The sequence goes on along the minus strand of NZ_JBHUQX010000171.1, from coordinate 3,724 downwards.
ACCTCCAGGGCGCGTAGTGCCTCTTGGTAGCGGCCGGGGATACCGTCCGGGGTGTCGCAGCGGGCGCTCACTCCGATCGTCCCGTCAGGTGTTCCGGTCTCCCGGGCGAGCGTCTCGTACAAGGCGTGGTCGTTGGGCCTGCCCTCGGCGACCAGGACCACGTGGTCGGAGTGCCGAGTCACCAGCGACGGCATGCCCACGGCCGAAGCCGCCCGGCCCACGGTCCGCGCGAAAGCGTCGTCCGCGGTCCGGCTCCTCCACTGCACGACGACCACGTACTGGATGCGGTGCAGGTCGTGTCCGAACGCCTCGGACCGGGCGTAGGCGCTCGCGTCGTCCGTGCCCGTCAGAAGATCGTCGACCAGTTCGCGGCGCAGTCGCAGCTCCACCTCCGCCAGATGGCGCAGGTGCGACAGTTCCAGGGCGAGTGAAGTGGCGGCGTGCTCCAGTGCGAACACGGTGTACTCATCGGCGTCGTTCCGGGGATCGACCAGGGCCAGCACTCCGAGGACCTCACCGCGGGGGCGTATCAGGGAGATCAGCCGGTCCTTGATCCGCACTGGCCCGCCTCTCCGGGCGACACCCTGGAGCATCTCCTCATGGCGTGCGGGGTCCGGTTCCGGATATAGGTCGGGCCGGCCGGGACCGGTCCAGGACCGCAGTCGGCCGAAGCGGTCCTCCACCAGCACGGGAAATCCCGTGAGCTCATGCAGTGCGCTGGTGATGGCCTCCTCGCCGCCGCCCGCGGCCGCGACCTCGGCGAGGGCCTCGTGCACGGCTCGCTGATATCCCAGCTCGGCCACGAGGGAGATAAGCCGCCGCTGGAGGGTTGACCGTTCCCGTCGCAGTCGGTGCAGCTCCAGGGTGTCTTCCCGCTGGCGGCGGTGCGCGACGGCGACCGACAGGGCCGCGGCGGTGAGGCGTACGAGCGTGGCGAGCAGGAAGTGCTGGGCATGGGTGGGTCGGGAGCCAGAGGTCACCACGAGGTAGCCGTGCAGTCCACCGGGCCCGTACAGGGCCAAGGCCCGGCCCCAGGACCGGCCGGGAACCGTTACGGGGACGTCCCGCCCCGTCAGCTCTCGCACCGTCCGGTCGACGGCTGACGTATGGCCCGGCCCGACCTGCGGGCTGGCGACCATATGGCCGTCCTCTCTGAGGTATCCGGCCTCGGCTCTGTACGGGCCGGCGGCGGACACGTGGTCCATGGCAAGTCGTAGGATCTCGCCTTCGTCCCGGGCGTCGAACAGGGCGCGGGAGACTGCCGGCAGTTCGTGGGATGCCGGGTCGGCCGGGGTGGGAAGGGGCGTGGGGTCCCGCGAGGTCGTGGGGTGCCGCCCGGGACGGCCCCGCGGGAGGCCGCCTTCCTGGTCGGGACAGGGTTGGTACACGTTCCCGGCCCAGCAGCTGGCCATGGGATTACTCCCTTCGCCCGAGCCCTCAGAGAGGTGACAGCGGCCGTTCCTGTACGCCTCTCCGACCAACCTACCTGAGATGTTCGGAGTCTTTGTCTCGTGCTCGCGGGGCGACGGGCTCCGTTGTTCTTTGACCTGCCGGGTGCAGGTGTAGAGCTGCTCGGTTCGCGAGTCTGGGGCGTGCCGGAGGCCGCCGTGCACATAGGCAGGAGGGACTGGGCGATGACCGAGCAGCCTCGTAGGCCCGTTGCCACGTACGAGACGTACCAGCAAGCCGAACGCGCCGTCGACCACCTCTCGGACCAGGGGTTTCCCGTGGAGAGGGTGGCCATCATCGGCCAGGACGTCCGCCTCGTCGAGCAGGTCATCGGCCGTATGGACTACGGCAGGGCCGCCCTGCACGGAGCAGCGAGCGGGGCCCTTCCCGGAGCGCTGATCGGCTGGCTCTTCGGCCTGGTCGACTGGGTGGACCCGCTCGTCTCCGCCCTGCTCGTCGCCCTCTACGGCCTGATCTTCGGAGCGATCGTGGGCGCGCTGTTCGGCCTGCTGTTGTACGCCGTGCAGGGCGGACGCCGGGACTTCGCCTCCGTCCGCTCGATGCAGCCCAGCCGATACGACGTCGTCGTGGACGAAGCGGTCGCCGACGAGGCCGTGCGGCTGCTCGGCGGGTTGCAGACCACCGGCGCCGGCGGACGTCCCGCCCATTCATGAACGATCGGATCCGCAGTGCCGGCGCATGCCGCCGCACCGGGAGGAGTTCCTCATGGCCAAGGCAGTGGGCATCGACCTGGGCACCACGAACTCGGTGATCGCCGTGTGGGAGGGCGGCGAACCTTCCGTCGTGCCCAACACCGAGGGCAACCGTACGACACCGTCCGTGGTGGCCTTCACCGACACCGGGGAACGGCTGGTGGGCCAGCTGGCCCGGCGCCAGGCGATCCTCAATCCCAAGGGCACCATCTACTCGGCCAAGCGGTTCATCGGCCGGCACTTCGACGAGATCCCGGACGAGGCCAGAGCGGTGGCGTACGACGTCGTCGAGGGCCCGGGCGGCGTCGCCCGCTTCAAGGTGCGCGACAAGCTCTACGCCCCCGAGGAGATCAGCGCCCAGGTGCTGCGCAAGCTCGCAGACGACGCGTCCAAGCAGCTCGGGGAACGGGTCACGGAGGCGGTCATCACCGTGCCCGCCTACTTCAACGACGCCCAGCGCACCGCCACCAAGGACGCCGGGCGGATCGCGGGACTTGAGGTGCTGCGGATCATCAACGAGCCGACCGCGGCCGCCCTGGCGTACGGCATGGACAAGAAGCAGCACGAGACGGTGCTGGTCTTCGACCTCGGCGGCGGCACGTTCGATGTGAGCATCCTCGACGTGGGCGACGGCGTGGTGGAGGTGCGTTCCACCGCGGGCGACAGTCACCTCGGCGGTGACGACTTCGACCGGCGTCTGGTGGATTACCTCGCGGACGACTTCCAGAAGGAGAACGGCATCGATCTGCGCAAGGATCCGCAGGCCCTGCAACGCCTGTTCGAGGCGGCGGAGAAGGCCAAGACCGAGCTGAGTTCGGTGACGCAGACGCAGGTCAGCCTGCCGTTCATCACCGCGGATGCCTCGGGCCCCAAGCACCTCACCGACTCGGTCATGCGGTCCACGTTCGAGCAGATCACCAGCGACCTGGTGGAGCGGTGCCTGGGACCGGTCCAGCAGGCCATGGCCGACGCCAAGGTCGGCGAGAGCGACATCGACGAGGTCATCCTCGTCGGCGGTTCCACCCGCATCCCCGCCGTCCAGGCCCTCGTGCGCCGGCTGACCGGCGGCAAGGAACCCAACATGAGCGTCAACCCCGACGAGGTCGTGGCCCTGGGCGCCGCGATCCAGGCCGGGGTGCTCAAGGGCGAGGTCAAGGACGTCCTGCTGCTCGATGTCACGCCCCTGTCGCTGGGTGTCGAGACACGCGGCGGCGTGATGACGAAGATCATCGAGCGGAACACCACCATCCCCGTGCGCCGCACCGAGACCTTCTCCACCGCCGAGGACAACCAGCCCGCCGTCGACATCGTCGTCCTCCAGGGCGAGCGCGAACGGGCCGCCGACAACCGGGTGCTCGGCCGCTTCCAGCTCACCGACATCCGCCCGGCGCCGCGCGGCGAACCGCAGGTCGAGGTCACATTCGACATCGACGCCAACGGCATTCTCAACGTCAAGGCCCGAGACCAGGACACCGGCAAGGAACAGGGCATCACCATCACCGAGAGCTCCAACCTCGACCGCGGCGAAGTCGAACGCATGGTCCAGGAGGCCGAGCGCAACC
>NZ_JBHUQX010000170.1:0-18434 GCF_042674225.1 Streptomyces sp. NPDC056948 | reverse complement strand
CCACCACCCCCCCCCCCCCCCGCGGCCGGGGCCCGGCCGGGGCCGGGCGCGCCCCCCGGTTCCGCCGAGGGGACCGGACCAGAGGACGAATGGGGCGCCCATGCCGGGCACGCTGTCGGGGACGGAGCGGGCAAGGAAGGGCCCACAGCCACTTCGGAGGTCACAATTCCTCGCAGGGGAGTAGAGCGCCGGTCTCGTCAGCGGAGGCTGAGCGGCAGCGAGCGAAGGGAGCGGAATTCGAGGTTCTCGTTCCAGAGCGGCTCGCCCGCCGGCCGGATACCCGGGAAGCGGCTCAGCAGGGAGACGTAGAACCACTTCAGCTGCAGGCTGACGATCTGCGCGGCGAGACAGGCGTGCACTCCCTGGCCGAACGACAAGTGCCGACCGCTGTTGGGACGGTCGAGGTCGAAGTCGTGCGGCCGTTCGAACATGTCGGCGTCCCGGTTGGCCGCGCCCAGGAACAGGGCGACGGTCTGCCCCGCCTTGATCCGTGCGCCGCGCATGTCGACGTCCGTGGCTGCGACGCGCCAGGTGAACTGGTTCGAGGCGTTGTAGCGGACGACCTCGTTCGCTGTGTTGTCCACGCATGCCTGGTCCGCCAGGAAGCGTTCGACCTGCCGCGGATTGCGGGCGAACGCGAGCGTGCCGCTGCTGAGAGAGCCCGGCGTCGTGGGCGCGAACAACGCGATGAACACCAGCGCCAGTTGGTGCACGGTCTGTTCAGGCGTGGTCTCGGTCAGGCCGTCCTGGGCGGCTGCCAGGCGGGCGATGACGGTGTCCGGCAGGACCTTTCCCCGCCTGCCCTGGAGGAGTTCGAAGGCGTATGTGTGCAGGTCGGTGAGCTTTTCCAGGATTGTCTCCTGCGTCACCGGCTGATCCTTCGGGCCGGAGTGGTACGTCATGATCGTCTCCACGCGCGGGATGAGGAATCCGAGGTCCTCCTCGGGTATCCCGAAGGCGTGCACGGCGGAGCGTATGGGGAGTTGGGCAGCGAGGGCGGGGACGGCGTCGATCTCGATGGCACCGGCCGGGATGGAAGCAACGAGGTCGTGAGCGACCTTCTGGATGACCTGGTCGTAGTACTCGTGCGCGGCACGGGTGAAGCCTGCGCGGACGGACCGGCGCAGCGCGTCGTGGAGCGGCGGGTCCGTGTACATCACCACGTTCTTGGTCCAGCGGTGGAAGATGTTGTCGGGCGGCAGCGGCTGCCCGGGGAACTTCGCCTCGAGCACTTCCGTCCCACGGTCGGCCGTGAACCGGGGATCCTTCAGCCCGGCGGCGCAGTCGGCATACGTCAGGACCGCCCAGGCGTTCAGGCGCTCGACCCAGTGGACGGGTTCGCGCCGGGCCAGGTCGGCGTAGACGGGGTAGGGGTCGGGCACGATGGACGGGTCCGCGAGTGGCGAAGGGGCGGTCATGGGGGGCTCCTTGGGATAGCCGAAGAGGGATGAGGCGGCGGGGATCGCGGCAGGGATTCGGGGATGGGAGGCGAGCGCCTCGATCCCGGGGTCGTCAGCCGCGGCGTATATGCGTTGACAGGGCGGGCAGCGCGGACATCGCCGGGCGGGATCTCCAGCGACGGGGCGAGCCTGGCCACGGAGCGGAGAAACCGACTTCTCCGACGAGAACCTGAGCTACTGCGTGTGAGCAACGGGGCTGCTGGATCATCAAGCGGCCTGGAGGAGAACCTCGCTCACATGTGTTGCCGGTCCTGGTGACGGAGGCGCCGTAGCGCCGGAATTCCTCTCTTGAAGTCGTGCGCCGGCACGTCTTCATCATGGATAGGCATCCCCGACGAAATCTTGTCGATCGGTGACCGGTCCCTAGCTGTTGGATGCCAGTTCCGCTCTGCCCGTTTCGATACCTTCGTGGACAGGGTGGGGGACGGTACTGGATTCATCTCGTGGCGTGCCGGTGGCTTCCGCCGTGTTGAGGGCCTTTCGCGGTGGCATCGCAATGAAGCCAGGACCACCGTCCGGCTGCAGGGAGAGGAGCGCGTCCCGTACGTGACGGAGGCGCAGGCGAGTGCTCCAGTCCCCGTGCTCGCGGTCAGTGACTGAAATGCGGGAGGCGTCCGATCAGATCAGTCAGTGGGTCGGGCACGACTCGTCACTCGGCACGGACGCCTTCGGCCTGTTGGGATACCCAGGAGGCCGTTCGCTGCTACTTCCGGGTGGACGCCGAGTCCGTCGCACAACGACCGAACACGCGGGAGTCGTAGGCGACGAGGCTGGTCTTCGCGCCGGGCCGGCGGAATTCGCGACCGTGGGGAAGATCCTCTCTGGTGGAGGAGGTGTCGACCGAGGGGGATGCGCCGAATAGGCGCGTGTCACAAAAGGACCACTCCCCGGTCTCCGCGATGAAGGTCGTAGTCATCGGCAGAACCGGGATCATTGAGCTTTCTCTCAGCGGTGCCGCTCCAGGGTGAGGACCGCCTTGGCGATCGACGACATCCGATTTGGGCTGCACCGGCCTTTGCGGAAGATCCGCCAGAACTCGAGGCGGTCCGAGCCTCGTTTCACTGGTGCCCGCGCCGCATATAGCGTGCGGTTGACGGCCGGCCGGGTCGGTGTGAGGGCGTGGCCCGGCGGGCGTCTGATGGGGGTCGTCATTCAGGTGCCGGCTCCCATGTAGGTGCGGTAGGCGAGGACGGGGCCGCCCTGGTGTTCGCAGATTCGGAGGATCCTGTGTGTGCGGGCCGCGGTGCGGTCGTGGGTACGGCCGGGCAGTGCCGGGCGCCGCAAGGGCACCCGTACGGTTACCACTTCAACAAGTCGTGCCGGTCGGCCGGCCTGGTCGATGTGGTCGGCACCTCCCGTGCCGGGGCCGTGCTGACTGGGCGCCTCCACAACCACGTTTCGGGCCCTGGCCCTTTCTGGAGCGGGGGGACGGTGCCGGGAACCCCGTGCCGACTCGTGGGCGACACGTCGTCCCTGCCGCCCTATGCCCTCGCCGTTTCAGGTGAGGCAGTGCTGCTTCCGGTAATCACGGGGCGATATTCCGTAGGCGGAGCGGAAGTGTTTGCTCAACATCGCGGCATCCAGCATTCCCCAGTCCGCCGCCAGCTCATTGATCTTCCGGTGCCCCAGGCTCGGATCCCTCAGATCGCGTGCGAAACGTTCCAGGCGACGGCGTTTGACGTAGCTCATGACGCTTTCCCCGATCGGTTCGAACACTCGATGTAACTGACGCACCGATATGATGTGTTCGGCCGCGAGGGTCGCCGGGCTGATCTCGGGATTGGCCAGCTGCCGGTCGATCGACTCCTGAATCGCGATCAGGAGTGGATCGCATCCCCCCGAGTAATGCTTACCGAGTTCGTTATATGCGATTCTCGTCGTCGAGATCGCCAGGATGCGTACGACCTCCTCCAGATATGGGGACGGGATTCCTTCGGTTTTTATCATCTCTACAGCCAACGTCCGCAGGAACGAAAAAAGAAAGCCACCTCCGGGGTCCGCGGAAGTGTCCGTCACGACAAAAGTCCCCCGAGGTGGCATCGGAAGTCCATCCTTCGCTTCGTCGGCAAAATGCAGCACGAGGAGTCGTGACGCAACGAGCACATTAATTGAAAAGGGAACGCTGCCGTCGGTCATGACCAGTGTCCCCGCGTCGATCTCCGCGCCCTCCTCAGTGCGAGCGATGAAGGCAATGCCTGACAGTACACATATGACTGTCCTCTGCGGCGTCAAGGTCGTTTCCGAATGGATTGCCTCGAACTCGATGACGGCTGGACCGGAATCTATGACCGTCACCTTGACCCCGCCTGCCTGTAAGGATTTCGTCTGCATGTATGAGCTCGATAAAAGGCAGTATTTTGCGCTCGGCGCGTCGGCCGGAAACCGAGTAAAGCCAGACGCTTCCCCCTTCTCGACTTCGAGTGCGACAAAAAGTTCGGAACCGACCACGGCGATATCCTCCACAAGGAACGAACCCAGTCGTTCACCCGCTAAGCTTGTTTGAACTTTCAAGTACAATGTCATCTGGGTCTGCCGTCGGAGGCGGCAATTCCCTGGTGGCAGCCCGTGGATGCGATCGACGTGCCGCACCGCCACAGGCGGGTCAAGTGCGCCGACATTCAGCTGCGGACGTCTTCATCTCGGGTGCGCGGCCCTCGGATCGACCTTCAGCTTGCTCACCGCTGCATCGGCCGAGGAAATGCGACCTAGCAGGACTGTGGCGAGCCCTGACCGCCGGCGAGCGCCAGGCGGTCAACCGGCTCACTGCATCGCATCGAAGGAACGATCCTGCGCAGGGAATCCGTGTCGAAGACCGGGCTGGGACGGCCAGAAAGGGTGCGCCCCGTTCTTCCATGCCGTGGCCGGCCCCACCGGAAACAGTGCCGGAGAGGGAAATGCAGTCTCCGCGATCGGGTTTCCAGTTCTGTCCGAGGCCAGCTGCTCATCAGGTTTTCCTCACTCATCACGAGGCCACGACCGGCCGTAAGGGGCAGGGTCCGCGCGCGTCATCGCGTGCTGAGTCCGTGCGACTCCGTCACTGCTCATCAGGAGTGGCACTGCGCCATACATGAGAGCGCTATTGGGATCGCTTCCGCATCTTGACAGTGCCCTGCGGGTGCCAGTCCAGTCAAGTACCTCCTGATTGACCGGAGTTTTTGTGTCTGATTCCTCAAGGTGCGCACAGGCGCATCGTGGTGTGGGTACAAGCGTGCGCGGGATTCTCTGCGGATCCGCACACGCTGTTCATCGAACTCGCCCGTCGGGTTTACCCCGCCAGCCTCCCGGCCAACCGCACCTACCCGCCACGCCGGGCGTGTGACCTGAGACGACGGCCCGCGAGACAGACGGAGGTGTCGAGCGCGAGCACCGCCGATACAGCCCTCTGTGCTTTCCACCGCTCACGGAAGTCTGGTCTCCCTGTACCGAATCTTTGTACATCGAAATCTTTCGACGACGGCGAGGGCGGCGGGGATCGTCGGCGTTCTCGCCGCGGCCCCCTCGCAGCCGCTCCCGGTGAAAATAGAGGTCTGGCGTCCAGAGGCAACGACGCGGTCACTGATCGACAAGACTGCGCCGCGGAAACAACCCCATGATGCTTATGTTCCAACGTACGAGAACCATTCACAGGGGGATTCCCGGTGCTACGACACCTGCTTCATCGGGACGGACAACACATCTGAGAACGGTTCTCCTGCAACCGCTTCTCGATCCGGCGGCCCGTCAGCCGCATGCGGTGGCTCGGTCTCTCGTAGCGGAAGCCGGCACCCGTATCCGGTGGCTCCCGAAACCGTCATCGCTCACCACTCCTGGCGCCACTCGGCCCCACGTATGCCCGACCTCTGTCCCCTCTCCTGCTTCCGCTTTGGATGCCATCGGCTTGAGCGCGCCCAGGGGCGACCTCGACGACTGAGATGACAGAGATGACAGAGACGACAGAGAGGAACGGATACCCGTGTCGCACCTGACCGGTGAAGATCTCCCGGAGGAAGCGCTCACCACTACGTGGCCGAGTCTCCTCGAAGCGCGGGTGGCCGACACACCTGACGCCATCGCGCTCGTCACCGGGCACACGGCACTCACGTACGCGCAGTTCAATGCCCGTGCGAACCGGCTCGCCCGGTGGCTGAAGCACCTCGGCGCCGGCCCGGAGCGGTCGGTCGGGCTGGTGCTGGGCAGGTCCGCGGACTTTTTCCTGTGCGCGACGGCCGTGCTCAAGTGCGGGGCCGCGTACCTGCCGCTGGATCCGAACTACCCCGTGGAGCGACTGTCCTTCATGGCCCGGGACGCAGCGCCCGTGGTGCTGATGACGACGTCGGACGTCCGGGGCGAACTCCTGGACGAGCTGCCCACCGGCCGCCTCGTGGTTCTGGACGACGAGGCCACCCAGGACGCACTGCGCCGTCTGCCGGACCACGACATGGAGGACGGGGAACGCCTGGAGCCACTGCGCCCCGCGAGTCCCGCCTACATCATCTACACCTCCGGCTCCACGGGGGTCCCCAAGGGAGTCGTCGTCACTCACCAAGGCGTCGCGAGCCTGATCGCGACCCAGCGTCGTCGCCTCGCCGTCACCGGCGCCTCGCGTGTGCTCGCCTTCTCGTCGCCGAGCTTCGACGCCAGTTTCTGGGAGATGTCGATGGCGCTGCTGGCCGGGGCCGCGCTCGTGGTCGGCAGACAGGGACGGCTGCTGCCCGACGCCGAACTGGCCGCGCTGATCGCGAACCACGGAGTCACTCATGTCACTCTCCCGCCCTCGGTCGCGGGTGCGCTGGGCCCCGGCATGCTGCCTCCGGGCGTGACGCTGGTCGTCGCAGGCGAAGCGTGTCCAGCGGCTCTCGTCCAGCGTTGGCGCCCGCACCGGACGATGGTGAATGCCTACGGACCGACGGAGTCCACCGTCTGTGCCACCATGAGCGATCCGCTGGCCGACGACGTGGCGCCGTCGGTCGGCCGCGCGGTGGACGGCACCCGGATCCATGTCCTCGACGACCGCCTCGCACCGGTTGTACCGGGAGCGGTCGGCGAGATCTACATCGCGGGGCACAGCCTGGCACGCGGGTACCTCAAGCGGCCGGGTCTGACCGCGCAGCGGTTCGTGGCGGACCCCTTCGGCCCGGCCGGCAGCCGTATGTACCGCAGCGGTGACCTCGGCCGTTGGACGCGTTCAGGAGATCTGGAATTCGTCGGCAGGGCGGACGACCAGGTCAAGGTACGCGGCTTCCGTATCGAGCCGGGTGAGATCGAATCCGTCATCGCCGGGTGCCGCGGGGTCCGGCAGGCCGCCGTCGTCCTGTGCGAGGACCGGCCCGGAGAGCCGTACCTCGCCGCCTACGTCGTACCCGAGAACGCGGTCGCCGACGAGACGGCCGGCGAGGAACCGGACGGTCGACTCGCCGCCTGGCGACGGCTCTACGACGATCTCTACGACCGAGCCGACACCTCCGAATTCGGCGAGGACTTCTCCGGCTGGGTGAGCAGTTACGGCGGGCGGCCGATCGAGGGGATGCGCGAATGGCGTGAGCAGACCGTGCGGCAGATCCGCGAACTGGTTCCGCGCCGCGTACTGGAGATCGGCTGCGGTTCCGGTCTGCTGCTCTCGCAGCTGGCGGGTGACTGCGAAAGCTACTGGGGCACCGACATCTCCGGGGCCCTGATCGAGCGGCTGCGCGGGCAGGTCGCCGAGCGTCCCGGCCTCGCGGACCGCGTCGTCCTGCACCGGCTCTCCGCCCATGAGCTGGGGAGTCTGCCCCGCGGGGGCTTTGACACCGTCGTGCTCAACTCCGTGATCCAGTACTTTCCCTCGGGCGATTACCTGGTCGACGTGCTGCGTGAGGTGTCCCGGCTCCTGGCACCCGGGGGCGCGGTGTTCCTCGGCGACGTCCGCAACCTTCGGCTGCTGCGCACCTTCCACGCCGGGGGGCTGCTGGCGTCGGCCTCGCCCACCGACACCCCGGAGACGGTGTGCGCGGCGATCGACCGGGCCATGGCGCAGGAGAAGGAACTGCTCGTGGACCCGGAGTTCTTCGCGACGGCCGTCGGCGCGCTGCCCGGCATGACGCTGGAATCGTGCACGCTCAAACGGGGCGGGTACGACAACGAACTCAGCCGCTATCGCTACGAGGTGGTGCTGCGCAAGCATGCCGGGTCTGCGGGCGACACTGAGCTCACGGATGACCCCGGGCCGGCCGATGACCCCGGGCCGGTGAGCGACCACGGGCCGGTCGTGCGACTGCGGTGGGACGGCGAGACGGCGAGCCTGGCCGGCGTCGCCGAGCGGCTGCGTCGTGGCCAACCGGAGCGGTTGTGCGTCGCCGGAATCCCCAACGGCCGGGTGGCCGGCGAGCATGCCGCGACACTCGCGCTGTTCGACCGGCGCCCCCTGCGCGAGGTGCTGTCCCTGCTGCAGGTTCCGGCGGGCGTGGCACCGGAGGACCTGCGCCGGTTGGGCGCGGAACTGGGCTACCGGGTCGACTGCACCTGGTCGTCCGAGGACGACGCGCTGATCGACGCCTCCTTCACACGCGCCGGAACGCTCGTGCCGCGTCCCGCCCCCCGGACCGACGCGCAGCCGGACGCCTTCTCCCCGGCCCGGTTCACCAACAGGCCGGCGTTCGTCCGCCCCGACTCCCAGACGATGGCCACCCTTCCCGGGCAGGTCGAGGCGAAGCTGCCGGGCTTCATGGTCCCGGAGGTCTTCGTCCCGCTCGACAGGCTGCCGGTCACGGTGAACGGCAAGCTCGACCGCGGTGCCCTGCCCCGGCCGCAGCGCGCCGCCCATGCCCCGGGCCGTCCGCCCAGGACCGCCCGCGAGGAGGTACTGGCGGCGATCTTCGCCGACGTACTCGCGACAGCCGACGTCACAGCCGACAGTGACTTCTTCGCCGTCGGCGGCAACTCTTTGCTGGCCACCCGCCTCGCCGCCGAGGTCCGGCGCCGCCTGGACACCGAGATGCCGCTGTCGTGGCTGTTCGAGTCGCCCACCGTCGGCGCGCTCGCCGCCCGCTTCGACGCCGGGGACGAGGCCAGGCCGCTGCCCGTGCCGAGCGAGGACGCCTCCGGCAACACGGCGCCGTTGTCGGCCCAGCAGACGCAGATGTGGCACGAGTACCGCGGCAGCCAGTACCGCGACATGTTCAACCTGCCGCTGTCGCAGCGGCTGACCGGTGCCGTCGACGCCGAGGCGCTGCGCGCCGCTCTGGCCGACGTCGTCACCCGGCACGTTCCGCTGCGCACGCTCGTCCGGGACGACGGTGGCGGTCCGTGTGCGGTGATCACGGAAGTCACCGCGGACGATATCCCCTGGACGGAGACCAGGACCACGCCCGAGCGGCTGTGCGAGGACCTCGAGCACGCCGCCCACCACCACTTCGACCTCGAAACCGAGATCCCGCTGCGGGCCGTACTGTTCACGCTCGGCCCGGACGAGGCCGTACTGCTGCTGGTCATGCATCACATCGCCGTCGACGGGTGGTCCTTCGGCCCCCTGCTGGAGGACCTGGTCCGCGCCTACCGTGCCCGGGCCGAGGGTCGCGCACCGCAGTGGGAGCCGCTGTCCTTCGGCTACCTCGACTACGTCGCCTGGCAGCGCCGGCTGCTCGGCGCCGAGGACGACCCGGGTGATGTCGCGCTGCGCCAGGCGGAGTACTGGAGGAAGACGCTGCACGGCGCCGACGACAGACCGGTCCTGGAGACCGACAGCCCGGCGCCGTCCCAGCAGGACTTTGCAGGCAGGACCCTCGACCTTCCACTCGAAGTCGGCGGCCATCGGGTGCTGGCAGCCGCGGCCCATGAGCACGGTGTCACCGTCTTCATGATCCTGCACGCCGCGCTCGTCGCACTGCTCGCCCGCAGGGGAGCGGGAGGGGACATCACCGTCACGACCGCGGTGGCCGGCCGGACCGACACCGAGTTCGAACCGCTCGTGGGCCTCTTCGCCAACACCCTGGCGCTGCGCACCGACACGTCGGGCAACCCCACCTTCCGCGAACTGCTGCACCGGGTCCGCGTGGCCGATCTCGGTGCCTACGCCCATCAGGACCTGCTCTTCGAGCACCTGGCCGACGTGCCACCGTTCCAGGTGTCATTCGTCCTGCGCACGGTCGCAGCACCGCCGGCCGACCTGCCGGGCCTCACCATCAGTCCCGGCCCACGGCCGGCGAGCAAGTCCGCCCGCTATCCGGTGCTGTGGACGGTGGAGCATCTGGCCTCCGCCGCGGGCAGCGAGACGCTGCGCAGCCACATCCAGTACCAGAGCGGGCTGCTGCGCGACGACACGGTCGCCCGGCTCGCCCAGCAGTACGAAGTGGTGCTGTCCCTGTTGTTGAAGGATCCGGACCTCCGCGTCCGGGACCTCCCACTGCGGTGACTTCCAGGGCCAGCCCGTCCGATCCCATCGTCTGTGAGGTCCACTAGATGTCCACGCCGCCGCCGGGGCGAAGCCGCACCACGGCCTCGCCCGCCGGGACCCAGGCCGGCCCCGAGTTCACCCCCGGCTCATGGGGACGGCTCTTCGAAGCCCGTGTCGACGCCGCTCCCGAATCCACCGCGATCAACTCCCCGAGCGGGCAGATGAGTTACGCCGAACTGAACCAGCGGGCCAACCGTCTGGCCAGGCTGCTCATTGCACGTGGCGCCGGCCCGGAGAGTCTGGTCGGTCTCGCCCTGCCGCGCTCGACCGACTTCGTGGTGGCCATGGCGGCCGTACTGAAATCAGGCGCCGCCTACTTCCCGATGGATCCGGACTATCCTCCGCAGCGGCTGGCGTTCATGCTCGCCGACGCCGCTCCCATGCTGGTGCTGACCGGGAGTGACATCGAGCCCGAGCTGCCTGCCGAGGCGGCCTCCTGCACGGTGGTGTTGGACGACCCGGCCGTCGTACGCACCCTGACCGAATGCTCCGCGGCGGATGTGGCGGACGACGAACGCGGCGCCCCGCTCCGGACCCGGCATCCGGCCTATGTCATCTACACCTCGGGTTCCACCGGTACTCCCAAAGGGGTGGTCCTCACCCACCACGGCATCGCCGGCCTGGTGGGCAGCCATGCGCGGGACCTGGAGATCGGGCCGTCCAGCCGGTTGCTGCTCTTCTCCTCGCCCAGTTTCGACGGCGCCTTCTGGGACGTGTCGATGGCTTTGCTCACCGGCGCCACGCTGGTGGTCGCACCACGTGAACGGCTCCTGCCCGGACCGGAGTTCAGTGCGCTCGTCGTTGAGGAGGGCATCACTCACTTCACACTGCCGGCCTCCACGCTCGCCGCCCTGCCGGACGGTGCATTGCCCGCCGGGGCCACCGTCGTCAACGTGGGCGAGGCCTGTAACAGCGAGCTGGTGCGACGCTGGTCGCCGGGCCGGCTGATGGTGAACGCATACGGGCCGACCGAATCGACCGTCTCCGCGACCATGAGCGGACCGCTGGCCGGGGAAAGGGAAGGTATCCCGCCCATCGGCCGTCCGCTCTCGGACACCCGCGTCCATGTCCTCGACGAGCGGCTCCGGCCGGTACCGCCGGGAGCAGTCGGAGAGATCCACATCGCCGGAGCTGGGCTGGCCCGCGGGTACCTGGGGCGGCCCGCGTTGACCGCCGAGCGGTTCGTGGCCGATCCCTTCGGGGCGCCGGGCGAGCGGATGTACCGGACCGGTGACCTGGCGAGGGTGCGCGACGACGGGCAACTGGAGTTCGTGGGCCGGGCCGACGACCAGGCGAAGATACGGGGATTCCGAGTGGAGCCCGGCGAGGTCGAAGCCGTCCTGCGCGACCATCCCGAGGTCGCGCAGGCCGCGGTGGTGGTCCGGGAGGACACTCCGGGAGACCAGAGGCTCGTCGCCTACGTCGTGCCGGACCACCCGGCCGTGCGGCAGGCCGACGACACCACCTCGGAGCACGTCGAGGAATGGCAACGGCTCTACGACGAGGTCTACAGCACAGTGGGAGCGCTCCCCTTGGGGGAGGACTTCAGCGGCTGGAACAGCACCTACGACGGCGAGCCCATTCCCGTACCTCAGATGCAGGCCTGGCGGGACGCCACGGTCGACAGCATCCGTGCCCTGCGACCGTGCCGGGTACTGGAGATCGGTGTGGGCACCGGGCTGCTGCTGTCCCGCCTCGCCGGTGACTGCGAGGCGTACTGGGCCACCGACTTCTCCGCCGAGGTGATCGAGACACTCGGCAAGAAGGTGGACGGCGACCCGGTGCTGCGCGAGACGGTCCACCTGCTGCACGGCCCCGCACACGACCTCCCCGGCCTCCCGGAAGGGTACTTCGACACCGTTGTCCTCAACTCGGTGATCCAGTACTTTCCGTCGGCCGACTACCTGGTGAGCGTCCTGCGCGAGGCGGTACGCCTGCTGGCGCCGGGCGGCCGGGTCTTCCTCGGCGACGTCCGGCACCTGCGTCTGCTGCGCCCGCTGCGAAGCGCCGTCCGGCTGTGCTCCGCCACCGGGCGGGAAGCCTCCGCCTCCGCCGTCCGCGCGGCGGTCGAGCAGGACCTGGTGGATGAGAAGGAACTGCTCCTCGACCCCGCGTTCTTCGCCGCGGTACCCCGGTGGATCCCGCAGATCCGCGGGGTGCGTACAGCGGTGAAGCGCGGCACGCACCACAACGAACTGACCCGTCACCGGTACGACGCGGTGCTCATCAAGGAGCCGGTGGAAACCGGTACCGCCGCGCCGGACGCGCAGACACTGACCTGGGGCACGGATGTCAGCGGACTGCAGCCGTTGTCCGGCCTCCTGGCCCGCACCGGCACGTCGCTGCTGCTCCGCGGCGTGCCGAACAGCCGGATCCTCGGCGAGGCATCGGCCGCGGCGGTGCTGGCCACGGCCCCGTCGCTCGACGAGCCGTTGCGGTTGCTGCACGAACCGGCGGCCGGGATCGACCCCGAGGAACTGCACGCCCTGGGCGAGGGCGCCGGCTGCGCAGTGCACCTCACGTGGTCGGCGCAGGACCCCACGCGACTGGACGCCTGGTTCATACCGGCGGGCGGTGAACCTGGCGCCGTCCCGCTGACGGAGCCCGCCGACAGCGGCAGGACGTCGCCCGGTGACCACGCCAACCAGCCGACCACGCACCGGACCGGCAACGCCCTGATGGGCAAGCTCCCCGGCTATCTGGCCGCCAGGCTTCCCGCGTACCTGCGGCCCGGCGCCCTGGTACGCATCGCGTCGCTCCCCCTCACCGTCAACGGCAAGCTCGACCGCGCGGCGCTGCCCCGTCCCGCCCTGTTCCCGCAGGCTGACGGGCAGACGCCCCGCACTCCGCGCGAGGAGATCCTCGCCCATCTCTTCGCCGATGTGCTCGGCCTGCCCGGGGTGCCGAGGGACGCCGACTTCTTCGCCCTGGGCGGCAACTCGCTGCTGGCCACGCGCCTCGTCGGCCGTATCGCGAAACACCTCGAAGTCGATGTTCCGATCGCCTGGATCTTCGAGACACCGACCGTCGAGGGCCTGGCCGGGCGTACCGCTCCGGCGAGCAGGTTCCGCCGGCGGCTGGTCTGCCGCGACGAGCACCACGCGGAGGTGCCGCTCTCGCACAGCCAGTACGGCATGTGGTTCATCAACCAGCTCGGCGGACCCGCGAGCCGGATCTACAACGTGCCGTACTGCCTGCGGCTCACGGGTTCGGTGGACTCCGCGGCGCTGCGGACCGCACTCGATGACGTCGTGGCCCGTCACGAACCCCTGCGTACCGTCTTCCGCGATGACGGTGACGGCCCCCGCCAGCGGGTCCTCGCCCCCGAGGACGCCGTGGTGGTCTTCCATGAGACCGACGCCGCCGAAGACCGCCTCGCCGGCGAACTGGCGCGGGCCGCGGCGGAGCCCTTCGAGCTCAGGACGGACCTTCCCCTGCGCGCACGCCTGTTCCGGCACGGACCGGACCGGTACACGCTCCTGCTCCTGATGCACCACATCACCGTGGACGCCTGGTCGCTGGCCCCCCTGACCGCGGACTTGGCGCACGCCTACCGGGCGCGCCTGAGGCAGCGGGCCCCGCAGTGGCAGCCGCTGCCGGTCCACTATCGCGACTACGCCGTATGGCACAACGAGCAGGCAGCCGAGACGCAGGACCGCGGCAGCGGCTTCGGGCGCCAGCTCGCCTTCTGGGAGCGGACGCTGCGCGGTCTTCCGGTCGAGACGCGGCTGCCGGCCGACCGGAGCCGTCCGGCCAGACCCACCTACCGTGGCGGCACCGTCCACACCCACGTCGAAGCCTCCCTCCACCAGGAACTGCTCAACTGCGCGCGGGAGACGGGCGCGACGCTCTTCATGGTGCTGCACGCCGCGCTCGCGGCACTGCTGACCCGGCTGGGCGGCGGCACCGACATCGCCGTCGGCACCGCTGCCGCGGCGCGCACGGACCCGGCGCTGGACGACCTCGTCGGACTGTTCGCCAACAGCGTCGTCCTACGCGTCGACACCTCGGGCGACCCGACGTTCCGCACCCTGCTCGCCCGTACCCGTGCCGTGGATCTCGACGCCTTCACCCACCAGGATGTGCCGTTCGACCAGGTGGTGGATCTGGTCAAACCGGCGCGCCACCCGGCACGTCACCCGCTGTACCAGACGGCCCTCGTCCTGCACGCACCACCCGGCGACGGTCATCGGGCGGACCCCGTCACCCTCATTCCCGAACCGCCCCCGAACACCGGAACGGCCCGCTTCGATCTGATGTTCAACTGGGACGAGAGCCGGGACAGCGCCGGCCTCGCCCAGGGCCTCACCGGCCGAACCGAGTACAGCTCGGACCTCTTCTCCCAGGAGACCGTGGAGCTGCTCCTGGAGCGATATCTCCTGCTGCTGTCTGGCGCGGTACGTGATCCGGACGCACGCCTTCACACCCTGGACATCCTCACCGAATCGGAACGGCGCGGCTTCTCGCCACGGCCGAAGCCGTCCGATCCCGAATCATCGAGAAACTAGGAGAAACTCACCGTGCCCTCACCCTTCGACGACCATGACGGGCAGTTCTATGTGCTCCGCAACGAAGAGGGCCAGTTCTCACTCTGGCCGAACTTCGCCGACATCCCCTCCGGGTGGCATTCCGTGACCGGGCCGAGCCTCCGCGAAAGTGCCCTTGAATACATCGAGAAGGAATGGACGGATATGCGCCCCGCGTCCGCCCGTGAATGATCCTGTCCATACACCGAGCGCGCGACCACGGGTCGCCAAGAATCGGGCCGTTTCCGGCCGGTTCGCTGGACGACCGTCGGTTCCGAAAACGTGGTGTCCCTGCTGCTGGTCTCGTACGGCACTGACGGCGCACCGGCTCGGGTGGCGATGGCCGGAGACCGCCGCACCGGCGTGCGACGTACTACCGCGACAACGCCGCCCGGCTCTCTCGGATCAAGGCGGCCTACGACCCGGACCGCTTCTTCAGTTTCGACCAGGCGGTATGACGCGAGACGCCGCCACAACGCCGCACGGCCTGCGCCTGTGGTCTTGGAAAGGAAACGACATCATGGAGTCTCCGGACACCCAGGTCTCCCCGGCGGACTCGCCGTTGGAGCCCTATCACATCTACCCAGAGGCCAAGTCCTGCCCGGTGGCGAAGGTCGGTCTGTGGAACGGCACGCCGGCGCACGTGTTCTCCGGGTACGACGAGGTGCGGACCGTGCTGCAGGACAGGCGGTTCAGCTCGGACTCGCGCCGGCCCAACTTCACCGAACTCACTCCGACGCTTCAGTCGCAGGCCGCGGCACCGCCGTTCGTACGCACCGACAACCCTGATCACCGACGCCTGCGGAGCACCATCGCACGCGAGTTCCTGCCCAAGCGTATCGAGAAGCTGCGCCCCGCGATCCGCGAGATCGTCCAGGGTGTGCTCGACGGGCTTGCCGAGACCTCGCCTCCCCAGGACATGTTGGAGGCCTTCGCCGTCCCGGTCGCGTCCGCGACGATCTTCCGGCTGCTGGGGATTCCGGCCGAGGACCGCGCGTTCCTCGCCCGATGCGTCAAGGGCGTGGTCACGGCGGTGGGCAGCGAGGAGGAAGGTGCCGAGGTGTTCCGGACACTCGGCGAGTACATCAGCGGGCTCCTCCTAGACCTCTCCGTACTGCCCGAGGACAGCGTGATCCGGCGCCTGGTGACGGGCCCGTACCAGGGGAAGCAGCTCACCTTCGCCGAGGCCGTCAGCGTGATCCTCATGCTCATCGTCGGGGGCTACGACACGACGGCCAGCACCATCTCGCTGTCCTTGGTGAGTTATGCGCTGCAGCCGGAGAAGTTCTCCGTCGTCCACGAACGCCCGGAGCGGATCCCCTTGCTCGTCGAGGAGTTGCTGCGCTACCACACCGTCACGCAGCTCGGACTGGGCAGGATCGCCACCGAGGATGTCGAGATGGGCGGCGTCACGGTGCACGCCGGCGAGATGGTGGTGGCGGCTCTCCCACTGGCCAACCGGGAGGAGAGCGTCTTCCCCAACCCGGACGAACTCGACTTCGACCGCCCTTCCGTGCCCCATGTCGGCTTCGGCTACGGGCCCCACCAGTGCGTCGGCCAGGCACTGGCTCGAGTCGAACTCCAGGAGGCCATTCCCGCGGTGATCCGACGGCTGCCCGGCATGCGGCTCGCCTGCGCCCTGGAAGACCTGCCGTTCCGGCATGACATGGCCATCTACGGTGTCCACGAGTTGCCCATGACCTGGTGACCGGGTCTGCAGCGAGGCGAGAACCAGGGTCACGACCGGCTGTTCGGCTGCCGAAACATCGCGATCTGGTCGCAGTTCATGGCGGTACGCGTCGAAGTCTTCACGTTCGAACGCCTGCGAGGTGGCGGTGGCAGACAAGGACCTGCAGCAGGCCCTGGTCAACTGTCCGGCGGACCGCGATCCCTCTGTTGACCGGCGCCTCTCCGCGACGCCGACGACGCCGCGGTTCGTCCCCTTCCGTGGACGAGTCGGTGCGCCCTCAGCCGTCTGCACGGAGAGGTTGGGGCAGGGGGTCCGCAGCAGCCATGGCCGCTGTGGTGCCTGTACAGCTCGCGCAGCCGTAGCGACGGCAGGCCACACGCGCGCAGGGCGGCGCCGATGCGGACGGCGAACAGGGAGTTGCCGCCCAGTTCGAAGAAGTCGACCTGTCGCTGACGCTCGTCGAGAGCCGCGAGGGCGGCTGGTCCGGATCAGTCGAGTACGCCTCGGACCTGTTCGACTGCGCCACCGCCGAGAGCGTCGCCGCCCGCTGACTGCGCCTGCTTCAGCAGGTGACCGCCGACCCGGCGCGTCCCCCGCACGCCCTGCCCGTGCTGACCCCCGCCGAACGCGAGCACGTGCTCGTCCGGCGGGGCGGCACCGACCGGCCGCTGCCCAAGGCGTCGCTGTGCGGAAACCATCAGGCCCCCTGTCAGCAGACCGAAACAGCGGATCATCGGGCGGGGCACGTCCACGGACCTGTACTCGCCGGAGAGGCACATCATGACCACATACCGACTCGCCGTCATCGGCGGCACCGGCCCGCAGGGCAAGGGGCTCGCCTACCGCTTCACCAACGCCGGGCACGACGTCACCATCGGCTCCCGCGACGCCGAACGCGCCAGGACCACCGCCGCCGAGATCGCAGGGCGCCTGACCGGCGGCGGCGCTCCCGTCACCGGCGGGGACAACGCCACGGTCACCGAGAAGGCCGACGTCGTGCTGCTGGCCGTGCCCTTCGACGGGCACACCGCCCTGGTCGAGTCCCTCGGCGCGGCCCTCACGGGCAAGGTCGTGATCAGCTGCGTGAACCCTGGGCTTCGACAAGCGCGGCCCGTACGGCCTCGACGTCCCGGACGGCAGCGCCGCCGAGGAGGCCCAGCGCATCGTGCCCGGCGCACGGCTCGTGGGCGCCTTCCACCACCTGTCGGCCGTGAACCTCTGGGGCGGGGCCGAGGTGCTCGACCACGAGGACGTGCTGGTGTGCGGGGACGACGCCGACGCCAAGGGCGTGGCCATCGAACTGACCCGGGCGGTCACCGGCCGAGCGGGCGTGGATGCCGGCGCGCTGCGGCTCGCGCGGCAGCTGGAGCCGCTCACCGCCGTCCTCATCGGCGTCAACAAGCGCTACAAGGTTCGCTCGGGCATCCGGGTCAGCGGGCTGGTGGACCATTGACCGGGGCCCGGGTGCGATCCGCACTGATCACCGGGGCGTCCAGCGGCTTCGGGCTGGGCGTAACGGTCGAGTTGGCGCGCCGCGGCTGGACCGTGTACGCCGGACTGCGTGACCCCTCGAAACGAGCAGCTCTGGACCGTGCGCTCGCCGCCACCGCTGAAGTGGCCGGGAGTGTAAGGGTGGTGCAGCTCGACGTCACTGACCCGGACTCGGTGGCGGCCGCGGTCGACACCGTGCTGGGCGAGTCCGCCGGGCGGTTGGACGCGGTGCTGCACAATGCCGGGTACACGACCGCCGGCTTCTTCGAGGACCTTCCCGAAGCGGATGTCAGACGCCTGGTGGAGACCAACTTCTTCGGTGTTCTGACGCTGACCCGCGCCCTGCTCCCGGCCTTGCGGTCCCGGGGCCGGAGCCGCATCGCAGTGATGTCGAGCAACGCCGCCAACGTGCCGCATCCGATGTTCTCCGTGTACGCGGCCACAAAGTGGGCCCTGGAGGGCTGGTGCGAGGCCCTGGCCGCCGAGGTCCGGCCGTTCGGCGTCGACGTCGTCGTCCTGCAACCGGGGGCGCACCGGACGGCGTTCGCCTCCAACGTCGTACCGGTGTGCCCGGAGGACAGCGCCTACCGCGCGCTGTTCGACACCGCCGCTCCGCGCATGGAGTGGATCGGCCGCCATCAGCGCGATCCGCAGCGGGCCGTGCGCTCCGTCGTCAAGGCACTTGAGGCACGCCGGCCGCCCTTTCGCGTGCGGCTCGGCACGGACGACAAGGTGGCGGCGGCCGTCAGAAACCTGCTGCCGTACCCCGTGCGAGCGCGTGCCGTGCGCTGGATCACCGGCTTCGACAGGGCGTGACGCGGGAACGGACGCATGGTCGAACGGGCGGGCATCCCAAAGGC